>JAIRUB010000228.1 GCA_031254635.1 Prevotellaceae bacterium
GCACGCCACCAATAAGTTTAAAATTTTTGGTTAATAGTTCCATAATTTGTCATTTAATAAATTAATACTAAGAGCAAAGTTAAGTCTTATTTTTATAAAAACAAATAATAAGTAAAAAATAATAGTTAATAGATAATAAATGGCTTAATAGGCTCCCAAATCACGTTCTAATGCATCTCTTAGATAATTAGATAGTTCATGTTCGAAAAAGAATTCTTTTTCTCCAAAAGCGGGCTCTAACTGGTCGAACCAGGTAGCTGCAGGGTTGTATTTAGCAAAAAAAGGCTTAGCTACCCAGTCCGGATTACGTCCCTGGATAAAACGAAGTACAAAAAGCTTTTCCCCTGCAACCTCGCTTATTCCAAGTATTTGAATTTTACCTGCATGGTCGCTCATGCTGGGGCCCCTAACCGTGCGACAGATACCGCTTACCTTTTGATATGCTTTGCGAAAAATAGTTTGGCTTTGGGCTAAGGGAATTTCAAAATAGTGTTTGGCTCCGGTATCCCGTGCTACAAACATATAGTATGGAATACAACCAAGCCCCACTTGGCGTCGCCACATTTCGGCCCAAAGTTCTGGTTGGTCATTGATATGCCTGAGTACAGGAGATTGGGTACGAATCTGGGCACCGGTGTTGCGGATACGCTGTATAGCCTCCTTTACCGCACTTGTAGAGAGTTCTATAGGATGATTAAAGTGCGCCATAATGGAAAGATGTTTGCCGGCACGTATAATGTTATCGAAAAGCCGAAGGACTTCGTCGGCATCTTCGTCAGTGGTAAATCTATAAGGCCAATAAGCCAAAACTTTGGTGCCGATTCGAATATGCCTGATTTGTTTCAGAGCAGGAGAGAGCAAGGGCTCAATATGGGCGCGCAGCAAGGATGCATTCATAAACATGGGGTCCCCTCCGGTAAAAAGTATATCCGTGACCTTGGGATGGGCTTTTATGTATTTTATGTAGAGTTCATAGTCCTCTTTGATGGAAAACTTCATATCCGGCAGGTTAGAGAACTGAGGCCAGCGGAAACAGAAGGTACAATAGGCATGGCAGGTTTGCCCCGGACGAGGAAAAAGTAATACCGTTTCACGGTATTTGTGCTGTAATCCGTGAAGACGTATACCATTGAATTCCGGTATATTATACTCTTGTCCTGATGGGTTAGGATTGAGTTCCATACGAATTTTCTCTATAGCAGTCCGGAGTTGTTGATCGTTGCCGTTAGTCATCAGGGCTTCTACTTCTTTATAATGCTGTGGCAACAACATTTTTCTGCGGGGGAAATTTAACGTAAAAATGGGGTCGTCTTCTATCTGGTCCCATTGGATAAGTTCTTCGGTTACATAATTATTGGTTTTAAACGGAAGCACGCGTCCAACTACTTCAATGGCTTGACGGTCTTCCCGGGAGAGGGAAACGGATTGCGGAATCTGGCCGTAATTTTGAAGTGTGTAGGACTGGTATTTTTTCATAATTCGTCAAAATCAATCTCAGTATCACTATTTAAGGCGATTACCGCGCCGTTTTCACATTTAAAGGTGCGGGCAGGGTACTTTTTCATCAACCCTACGTTATGGGTGGCCATGATAATTGCCGGCCCTTCATGGCGATTAATATCCAAAAGGACTTTCATAATATCGTCGGAAGTTTCGCTATCTAAGTGGCCGGTTGGCTCGTCGGCTATAATCAACTGCGGATTATTAAGCAGCGCCCTGGCAATAGTTACTCGTTGCTGCTCGCCCCCGGAAAGTTGGTAGGGTAGTTTTTCCGCCTTGCGTTTCAATTCCACTTTATCGAGTACTGCCATGATTTGCCGGTGGCATTCTTCCTTATTTTTCCAGCCAGTAGCTTTCAACACAAACTGCAGGTTTTCATATACAGTTCTGTCAGTCAATAATTTAAAGTCTTGAAAAACAACACCCAACTGACGTCGTAGAAAGGCAATATCCTTGTCTTTGATGGTGGCTAATTGGTAACCGGCCACTACCGCCCGGCCTTTTGAAGGGCGAAGTTCGGCATTGATGGCTTTAATCAGGGTGGTTTTACCACTGCCCACCTTTCCTATCAGATAAACAAATTCCCCCTTCTGTATTTGCAGCGACACATCGGTTAATACAGGCGTATCTTCTTGAAAAATACTCACCTGCTGCAAATCTACGATATAATCTTTTTCCATATTATTATTTATCGTTAAGCGTGAAGCGATTTATTTTTAGCGCTTTAGTATCAATTGTGTTATTTTTTTTACAGGAAACGGCTACTGTAGTCAGCAGCAAAGTATAGGCAAAGTATTTGGTTATAGCTTTCATAGATTTCTTCTTTATAATTATGCTACAAATATAGGGTTTTTTTGTAAATTTGTACTAATTATGACAAAAAAAGAACATTTTGAAAAGGTATTATCTTGGTTTGCAGAGAATATGCCGATAGCCAAATCGGAGTTGCACTACAAAAATCCTTATGAATTGATAGTGGCTGTAATCTTATCAGCCCAATGTACCGATAAGCGTGTGAATGTGGTTACGCCGCCTTTTTTTAAACGTTTCCCTACGCCTAAAAAATTAGCCGCCGCCGAGGTAGGCGAAATTTATAACTATATCCGCTCGGTGTCATATCCCAACAATAAAGCCAAACACCTGAAGGGAATGGCGGAAGTGTTGTTAAATGAATTTCACGGAAAGATGCCTTCAGATGTTGATAATCTGCAACGGATGCCGGGTGTAGGGCGGAAGACGGCCAATGTGATAGCTTCAGTTATTTATAACCAACCGGTAATTGCCGTTGACACACATGTGTTTCGTATTGCTAATCGTATAGGCTTAGCTAATGCAAGTACGCCACTCGAAACGGAAAAACAATTGACAAAATATATTCAGCCCGATTTACGCCCGATTGCTCATCATTGGCTAATTCTACACGGGCGTTATGTATGCGTAGCCCGTGCACCTAAATGTGCAGCTTGCGGCTTGCAGCCTTGGTGTCGGTATTATACAATTAAGAATTAAAAAACTGTTTTGATTGCTAATCTTCTGTAGCTTTCAAACCATGAAAAGACGGGTTTTCACACTTCGTGAATCAATGATTCCAATGCTCGGGATACTTGGCTTTCCTGCTTTCGTTTTTTGCTATCTACAATTTTTTCTATAACTTGCCATTGTGTTTCATTGCTTTGTTGCAATAATGTAACCTTTCAAACCGTCCCACTTTTCATTTGTGAAATCCATTTTTTACCTTGAAAATAAAACTCTTCAATCTCTTTGGCATTAGAAATTACGCCTATTTGTTTTCAAATGGCATACTTTTCCTGCTCTTTTTTCTACGATAACAACACTTGTGCTACCTGACCTATTAGGTTTTTTGCGACATACAAAAAGATGTCGCAAATTTCGCATAACACTGATATTCAGCGCTTAAAAAACTCTAAAAAAAAAGTATTAAACTCAGGTGATAATTCCTGGCTTTTGTCACCGATTTTTAGTACTTTTGCTCTTTGAAATTTTTATGGTCAGAACAAAAAATATATATGAGGAAGTAAAAATGAAACAGATTGCAAAAAAATATATCGTATTAATTGCACTATTATATTCGATATCGCTTGTGGCACAGCCTGTTGGGAGTATTTGCGGTATTGTTACCGACGGCGCTTCGGGACAAGCCTTGCCGTATGTTTCGGTTGTTGTACTCAATTCAAATCCTGTTATAGGAACGACGACCGACGAGAACGGAAATTTTACTTTAAGTAATTTGCCTGTTGGTCGCTACGATATTCAAAGCAGTTTTGTGGGCTATGAGCCGAGTGTTTTTAGAGAAATTTTGGTTAGTTCGGCACGAGAAGTTTTTCTCGCAATCGTTATGCGTGAGAATATTCAGCTGTTGGACGAAATTGTAGTCCGCCCGCGAGTAAACAAAGAAGCCCCGCTCAACGAAATGGCGCTGGCAGGTGCACGAATGTTGAGCGTAGAAGAAGCCAGCCGTTATGCAGGCGGATTTGACGACCCCGCACGTTTGACCACCGCTTTTGCGGGCGTAGCGGGCGGTGTGAGCAGCAACGCCATTTCTATTCGTGGCAATTCGCCACAGTTTTTGCAATGGCGTTTAGAGAATGTTGAAGCGGTTAATCCAACACATTTTTCCGATGTTTCGGGTGTTGGCGGCGGTATTCTTACGGCGTTAAGTGCGCAAATGTTGGGTAATTCCGACTTTTTAATGAGCGCTTTTCCTGCCGAATTTGGCAATGCGCTGTCGGGGATTTTTGATATGCAGTTGCGTAATGGAAACAATCAAAATTACGAACATACGGCACAAATCGGAACGCTGGGCGTTGAATTTGCCTCCGAAGGACCGTTCAAAAAAGGCGGCAAAGCGTCTTATCTGTTCAATTACCGGTACTCGTCATTGGCGCTCGTGGGCGATTTATTTCCCGACTGGGCGGGCGATGCAGGCGGTATTCGTTATCAAGATTTGGCGTTTAAAATGAACTTCCCCACCCAACGAGCAGGAATTTTCTCTGTATATGGATTTGGAACAAAAGACCATTTTGGTCAACATAACGATACACCCGATTATAAAGAGTTGGGGAAAGATGATTTTTGGCAAACCAAAGGTGTTGGAGGTGTGGAACACAAAATTTTTCTTGGCGAAAAGACTTATTTAAAAAGTTCGCTGTCGGCAAATTACAGTCTGAACGAAGTGGAAGTTAATCGTTTTTATAACGACATTGACAATAGAACGATTGATATGAAAAACACGAATTGGAATGTAGCATTCAACTCGTTTTTGAACACAAAATTCAACTCAAAACACACCAACCGTACAGGCGTTACCGTCATAGGATTGTTCTACGATTTGGATTATTGGTTGGTTGAAGACCCATATCGAATTCCGTCAGGCGAAATGCGTAATGTGGCGAAAAACAGCGGTAACGCTATGGCATATTCGGCTTACAGTCAATCGTCTTTCCGATTGAATAATTGTCTGACGGCAAATGTGGGCTTGCACGGCACATATTTCAGCCTGAACGAAAAAGCCGTAATCGAGCCTCGTGCAAGTATTCGTTGGCAGGCATTTCCGAAACACTCTTTCGGTGTGGCTTATGGGAAACACAGCCGCCGTGAAAATACAGATTATTACTTTGTAAAAACTCCGCTTACGGGCGACAAATTGGTTAATCAGAACTTGGATTTTGCCAAAGTACACCATTTTGTATTGTCTTACGATTGGGCTGTCTCCGAAAATTTGCACTTGAAAGTTGAGCCGTATCTCCAACTTCTTTACGATATTCCTGTAGGCGGAGACGGCACAATGTCAATCATTAATCACCGTGATTTTTGGATGTTGAATGCTTTGACAAACGAGGGGAAAGGTAGAAATTTCGGCGTTGATTTTACACTCGAACGGTATTTGTACAATGGATATTACTATCTCATTACGGCTTCGTTGTTTGAATCGCGCTATACAGGTAGCGACGGAGTGTGGCGTAACACTCGCCTAAATCGCAATTTCGTAGTAAACGCTTTGGGCGGTAAAGAGTGGAAAATGGGACGAAATAAGCAAAACATTTTGAGTGTAAACATTCGTACCACATTGCAAGGCGGCGAGCATTACACGCCTTTCGACGAGGTGGCTTCCATTGCCACACAGAGCATAGTGTATGACCATTCGCAAGCTTACGAAATGCAACTTTCGCCCCAATTTATATCGTCATTTACGATAAGCTACAAAATAAATAAAAACAAATTGGCGCACGAATTTGCGCTAAAAATGATAAATGTTACCAATACGCAAGAATTGCAGGGAGCAATGTTCAATTATCGTACCAATCGTCCTGAATTACAAATGGGCGCAACTGCGATACCGAATATTAGTTATAAAATAGAGTTCTAAAAATTAGGGATAAAAATATTCGGAAATGAAAATTAATTTAGATAACAAACAATTCAAAATTCTAACTAATTCCGAAAACAGAAACTTTAACAAGCTAAGAGGACTGCGTATGCGAGTTTGTGTATTGGGAAGCAGGACGAAGCAAACCGCGCCCTATTGTTCATCATGGATTAATTCTACATGGGCGCTATGTATGCGTAGCCCGTGTACCTAAATGTACAAGTTGTGGTTTGCAGTCCTTGTGCCGGTATTATACAGCTACAAAGAAGAAGACAGGAGTTGTCCAACTTCGTTAATTTCTGCTATAGACGCTTTTGTTTTGTTTTGGTAGCGCCCGACCAATATGCCTACCAAGTCGGAGGGTTCTACATTCTTACTGTCAACCAATGATTGTGCTACCACTTTGGCCATATCAATTTCCGAACTGCAAGACGGCGCTATGATGGAACTTTGTATGCCATAGGAAAGGGCTAATTCGCGCATTACATGTTTGTGGTAACATTGTGCATAAACAGGTACTTTGGGACGATAAGCGCTTAAATAGCGTGCTGTTCGCCCCGAAATGCTGTCGCACAACAAGGCTTTAATCGGAAGATTATTTGTGGCTTCCACCAACATTTTCGACAGGGTATAAGCCACCGGAGCCGATATATGCAACAAGTGAACATCAAGTAAGGGGTGCAGGTGCTGCTCTATTTCCAGGGCAATTTTACTCATGACTTTTACGGTTTCTACAGGATAGGCGCCATTAGCTGTTTCGCCGCTTAACATAATGGCGTCGGCACGCTGGTAGATAGCATTAGCCACATCGCTTACCTCTGCGCGGGTAGGGCGTGAATGTACAATCATAGAATGGAGCATCTGGGTGGCGATAATCACCGGTTTTTTGAGCAGGCGACCTTTGTCTACTAATTTACGTTGTATAACCGGAATTTTTTCGGCAGGTATTTCTACACCCAAGTCGCCGCGCGCCACCATAATACCGTAGGAATGGGTTAAGATTTCATCAATATGGTCAACTCCTTCCTGATTTTCTATTTTTGCAATGATTTTAATGTGGCTTTTTTCCTTATCTAAAATATCCTGCACTTCCATTACATCATGTTTACTGCGAACAAAGGAGTGGGCGATAAAGTCTATATCGTTCTCTATAGCCCATTGGATAAACTCCCTGTCTTTTTTGCTGACAGCCGGTAAACGAATGTTGGTATTGGGCACATTACCGCTCTTTTTGCCTTTAATTATACCCCTGTCGTTCATCACACAAAGTAAATAGTCGCTGTGTTTTTCTTTTACGCTAATAGCAATCTCGCCATCGTCTATAAGAATAGTAGCGCCAATGGGAACATCGTTTACAAGGCCTTTGTAGTTTACGTACAGTGCCTGCTCGGACGATAGTTGCTCAGGGTCGCCATATATCTTAATTTCATCGCCTTCTTTCACAGCTATTCCTGTGCCGTTTTGCATAGCGGTAGTGCGTAGTTCCGGGCCTTTGGTATCAACCAATATGGCAATTTTATCGGAAATTTTCCGCACATTATCAACCACCATTTTTGCAGTGGACAGCTCTTGGTGCGCCGTATTGATGCGTATTACATTCATGCCTGCATTCCACAACTCGCGGATAAATTCAGACGAACAATTTCTATCGGAAATCGTAGCTACTATCTTGGTCTTTTTGTATGCCATTATGGTTATGATTAAAATTCGATTTTATTTTGTACTTTTGTGCTGCAAAGATACGTTTTTTTTTTGATATACCTATTTGTAAATTATAATGTCGCCTAAGCAATTCTCAGATTCATCAGTACTTTCATCTTGGAATACCGCAATAGATGATTTTGTGGTATATCTGCGGCTTGAGCGCTCCTTAAGCGAGCATTCGGTGGAGGCCTATTGTCGTGATATAGGAAAGCTACGTGATTTTGCTGTTGAAACCTTGGCTAAATCACCTGTCGATTTATTACATACAGATATAGAAACTTTTTTAGCTACACTCTACGACTATGGAATGCATAAGCGTTCGCAAGCGAGGGTGCTAAGCGGAGTTAAGGCTTTTTACAAATTTTTAATTATAGAAGAAGAAATTAATGCTAATCCTGCAGAATTGCTCGAAGCGCCTAAGTTAGGCCTATATCTTCCCGATGTGTTAAGTATTACGGAAATAGAAACTATTATTGAGGCCGTAGATGCCAGTCAACTTGATGGGCATCGCAACCGTGCAATGCTAGAAGTGTTGTATGGCTGCGGTTTGCGGGTATCAGAATTAATCAACCTGAAGCTTTCCGACTTGTTTTTTATTGATGGTTTTATTCGGGTTACCGGAAAAGGCGATAAGCAGCGTTTGGTGCCAATAGGGGAGACGGCAATTAAAGAAATTGAGCGGTATTGCCGGATGCGGCGTATACAAAAAATAGAGCCGAAAAGCGAAGACATTTTGTTTTTAAACCGCAACGGTAAAGGCTTGTCGCGTGTAATGGTATTTAAAATAATTAAACAATTAGCGGCTAAAAGCGGATTAGAGAAGAATATTAGCCCACATACTTTCCGGCATTCATTTGCTACTCACCTTGTTGAAAACGGCGCCGACTTGCGCGCTGTGCAAGAAATGTTGGGACACGAGAGTATTTTAACTACGGAAATATATACTCATGTAAATAGGAAGCGTTGGCAGGCCAATATTATGCAATATCACCCCCGCAAGGCTAAGCCTTTTTATTCGAAGTGAAAACTCAGTAAAAGCAATCGGGAATTCATGCGGCTGATAGCATCGCGATAACCTTCGTACCTTTCTGCTACATTCTTGGATGCCACATTTATCATACCGCCCGAATATTTGATTTCTACCGATAATTTGAAATAGTAATAGAAGAAATCGAAGCCAATGCCGAAATCATAAAAAGGCTCAACAGCATTCAGCGCGAAGTAAACGCCTTTGGATTCATTAATACCACAGCCAAAATTGTATTTAATATTAAATCCACCGAGAATATATGGCCGGAAATTACTGTGCCGGTTGGTTTCGTATTTGATATGAAATGGGAAGTCTATATAGTAAGAATCGAAGGGCATTTTATGTATCAACTCTTTGCTGAGGGCATCATAATAGCTAAGTTCACGTTGCCCGAAGCATATACCTCCTCCTGTACGCAGGTGCAAATTACGTACAATCTTATAGTCAATAATACCGGCAATTTGGAAGCCCAAACCCGGATTTGTAACTTCTGTTTGTAATACAACAGAGTGAGGAAAATCGGGAAGATTAACGATTTTCAAATCGTTAGTAACATGAAAATCGGCTACGTGCAAACCCAAAGTCATTCCAAAACGCCAGCTACGTTCATAGTCATAGTGTAATAGATATAACTCCTGTGTCTGTACTTGTGATTTTACAGGCGAGATACACAATAAGAACAGCAGTATATGTAATAAGCGTTTCATTCCGAAAAACAAAGATATGTATTTTTTTGGATATTTAACACTTTGCAATATATATTCCACAAATACCAAATGTAAGTATTTTGTAGTTAGACGCTTTGAAATTTAAAAGGGTTAATGTGCTGATAAATTTTTCTCGTTGGGGAAATTCGGCTATCGTGGCCGGAAGGTAGCTATAGGCTGAAGCGTGCTTGGAAACAATGCGGCCTATGAGGGGAATGATGCAGACTGAGTAAAAGCGGTAGAGCGGTTTCATTGGCCAACCGTGCGGAGTAGTGAACTCAAGAATGGCTACCATACCCCCAGGCTTTAACACCCTACGTATCTCATATAGCCCCTCGTGCAAATGTTCAAAATTACGAACCCCGAAAGCTATACTTACCACATCAAAGCTATGGTCGGGAAAGGGTAGAGCAGCGGCAGTAGCTTGCATGAATGTAATTGGTATAAATTTTTTTGCCTGTTTTTTACGGGCTATATCCAACATCCCATCAGCAACGTCCACTCCAATAACGGTAGCTTTTGTTCTTTTATAGAGCAAAAAGGCCAAATCGCCAGTGCCGGTAGCCACATCTAAGATATGCTGCGGGCAGGTTTTGGCTACTTCCTTTACCAATTGCCGCCGCCAATACTTATCCCTGCCAAAGGCCAACAAATGATTCAAAAAGTCGTATCGCGACGCTATGCGGTTAAACATGTAGGCCACTTCCTGCACACTTTTATTAATCATTAATCATTATTTCTAATGCGTTGTCGTAAATATCTTTCAAATCTTTAACAAATCCTAACGATTGGTTGTCGACACGCAACTCGCCTTTGGTTACATGGCCTAAGGTGGTTACCGGGACGTTTTGCGTGGCCATGAAATCAACAAAGCGCGTTTCCTGCGCAGCTGATACGCTTACCACAATGCGCCCCTGCCCTTCGCCGAAAAGGAAAGCATCAGTCCTGATATCCGAGTCGGTAGTAATATCGAAACCAAGCAGGTTGGGCATGGCCGATTCCAACAAGGTAATAAATAAACCGCCGTCGGACACGTCGTGGGCACTTCTTACCAAATCCTGGCGGATGGCTTCCAATACCGCCTGCTGAACAGCTAATTCTTCTTCCAAATCAAAATAAGGCGCAGGAGAAGCCTTAATACCATGATAACTATAGAGGTATTCTGATGAAGCAATATCATCGGTCGAAACGCCGATAAGGTAAATCATATCGCCCTTTTTGTCGAAGGCCAAAGAAGTGTGGTGGCGCTTATCTTTGAGTATGCCGAGCATCCCGATGGTGGGCGTGGGATTTACAGCTTCGGGTCTGCCTTTGATTTCCGACTGGTTATAGAAGCTGACATTACCTCCGGTTACCGGCGTTCCGAAATGTTCACAAGCGCGCCCCATTCCTTTGATGGCGTTTACAAACTGCCAATACACTTCAGGATTGTAAGGATTGCCGAAGTTCAGGCAATTGGTGATGGCGCAAGGCTCAGCGCCGGAACAAACTACATTGCGGGCTGCTTCGGCTACGGCAATCATTGTACCAATTTCCGGATCGGCTTTCACATAGCGGCTGTTGCAGTCGGTACACACCGCTAAGGCTTTGTTGGTATTTTTTATGTTGACTACGCCGGCGTCCGAGGGATAATTGGTACTCATATTTACCGTGCGTACCATAGAGTCGTATTGTTCATAAACCCACCGCTTACTGGCGATGTTGGGATGAGCAGTCAAGGCCAGCGCCACTGCTGCTAAATCATGAGGTTGTTCTATCTTTTCAGAATTAAATTTTTTGTATTCTTGGTAATAGGCGGGTTCCTTATATTCGCGTTCATACTGAGGAGCTCCTCCTCCTAACACCAATACTGATGCGGGAACTATGGCTGCCAATTGGGCCTCATAATAAAATTCCAATTTATCCTCGGCAATCACCTCTCCTATGATTTCGCAAGCTAAATCCCATTTTTCAAAAATCGTTTCTACCACAGCTTCCTTGCCTTTCTCGACTACTATCAACATACGTTCTTGCGATTCAGATAGCAGGATTTCCCATGCCTCCATGTTCTTTTGACGCATGGGTACCTTGCTCAAGTCTATACGCATACCACAGCCGCCGCGTTCGCTCATCTCGCTGGTTGAACAAATGATACCCGCCGCTCCCATATCCTGCATGCCCACTACAGCGCCGCTCTTAACCAGTTCTAAACTGGCTTCCAATAACAATTTTTCCATAAAAGGATCGCCTACTTGTATTGATGGTATATCGTTGGCTGAGTCTTCCGTGATATTGGCTGAAGCAAAAGTGGTACCATGTATGCCGTCTTTCCCTGTTGAAGAGCCTACAATGTACACCGGATTTCCTATGCCGGATGCTGTAGCTGAAATAGTTTCGCCCTTGCGTACCAATCCTACCGACATGGCGTTTACCAAAGGATTGATGTGGTAACACTCGTCGAAATACACTTCGCCACCCACTACAGGAACGCCGAAGCAATTGCCGTAGTGGCTGATACCTTTAACTACACCGCGCAGCAAAAATTTTGTACGTTCATCATTAAGGTTACCGAAGCGCAAAGAGTTGAGTTGTGCTATAGGCCGCGCTCCCATGGTAAACACATCGCGGTTGATGCCGCCCACTCCCGTGGCTGCTCCCTGCACAGGTTCCACAGCGCAGGGGTGATTGTGCGATTCAATTTTGAAAGCGCAGGCCCAGCCGTCGCCCACGTCCACCAATCCTGCATTCTCTTCACCGGCTTCGGCCAAGATATGTTCACCTTTTTTTGGTAAGGTTTTGAGCCATTTGATGGAATTTTTATAAGAAGCGTGTTCGCTCCACATAGCCGAAAAAATGCTTAATTCGGTAAAGTTCGGCACACGCCCCAATATTTCTTTTATTTTGTCAAATTCTTCGGAAAGAAGGCCCAATTCCTTAGCTGCTTCGTAGTTTATTGATTGCATAATTTAACTCTGTTTATTTCCATTTTTTTGATTACTTCTTTTAACTCGTCACTCGTTACCATTAAAAAGCAATATTCGCACGTAATGTCGGCCCGCCGGAACCGTATTGTTTGAGATAGAATACATCCCAAAGCGCTACTAAACTGATGCGTGTACGTCCGGATTGAGTATATATACCAACGCCCACGGGTAAGAAGTTGTTAAAGTTCGACCACTCCTCTCCATTCTTTTTGATATTGCTGTTTAGAAAACTGTATTCAGCATGCCCTACCAAACCAAATGCTCCGGGAATTATAGGAACTTCGGCTCTTCCGAAAAGCCCACCGCCATAACTGTTGGCGCTGTAGTCAATACCCTTGCCGTAAGAGTATTCGTATGTAGCGAATATCCCTACGGAAAAAATATTGGTAATACGATAGCCTATTGTAGGCTGAATGGCTATATCGGTGTAGTCACTGCTAATGTTAACACCGACACCTCCACCAACATATATATGGTTAAAAAAATTCTGCGCCGATATGACAAAAGGCATCAGGCTTGCGACTACTAAAAGAACTGATATTTTTTTCATGATTAAAATTGATGATTTGCTTATTTGGTATCAGGTATCAGGATATGAGATATGAAACATGCGATTCTCCATACCCTTAGCTACTTTTCTTCTTTCTCTTTATTATCCTCTTCTTGTTCTTTTTCCTCTTTTTCAAAATCAAGCATATCATTCTCCTGTAAGCTGTTGTACCACTCTGCTAATTTTTTAATATGAGAAGGATATACGCGCTCACGGTCGTAGTCGGGCATCACGCTTTCTATAAATCTAACTAAAGTAGCAGTATCCGACTTGGGGTCTATTGATTTTTCGCCATTATATACATTTTTGACTTTCTCTAAAACTTCCTGCAACGGAACTTCTTCTTTGTCGGTGTACATAGCTACATCGCTCAAAGTGGTAACACGCATGGATGGGCCTGCATTCATTCTTTTTTTATTCAATAACGATTCCACTATAATTCCGTTGCGACTTTGTGATACATAAATAAATAGTCCGTGGTATCCGGTAATGGCAAATACTTTTTCTAAATTGGTTTTCATACTAATGTTATAATTTTTTTATGAATAGCTGTTATTTGCGGCAGTAACGCTTCCTTGTTGTCGTTGATGATGATATAGTCGGCCTTAGCATTGCGTTCTTCGTCGCTCCATTGTTTCGATATCCGCTGCCTTATTTGTTCTTCCGAACTTCCGTCGCGTTGTATAACACGGGCTATACGTATGCTTTCCGGCGCCGATATACTGATGTTAATATCCATTTCACCGGCCATTCCGCACTCAAAGAGAATGGCTGCCTCATGCAATACGTAAGGCGCTTTTTGTTCCTGCATCCACTCTGTAAATGCTTTTGATAGTAAGGTATGTGTCAGTTCATTAACTTGACGCAGCAAACGGTCATTATTAAAGATAAGCGCTGCTAATATCTTAGGCTGTAATTGTCCCTTATCATAAATAGTTGGGCCGAACAGATTGAGCATTGCTTCTTGCAGGCGCTTGTCCGTATCGTAGAGTTTTTTTACCGTATCATCGGCATAAAACACCGGTATGCCTAAAGTCTGGAATACTTTAGAAACGGTTGTTTTCCCACTACCGATACCTCCGCTGAGACCCACTCGGAACATAATGATTAATGATTAATGATTAATTGTCGTTGCTGAAGGATAGCTCTTCAGTGATAATGGCCTCCATGCGCACTGCGTCACCTATAGCTTCTCTTACAGCGTTTTGTATCAGCGCTGTGGATAAGGTGTACCCATTTACATTATGCTCATCTACAGTACATGAAAGCTTAACTTTTTTAATATCAACATTTAATTCTTTCATATTCCACCGGTGACTCATAATATAATAGCCCTTGGCTACTACCTTCACATACATGATATTCTCGGCGCATAGCGATTCAATGTTATTGACGCTGCTATGTACGCAAACCTTGTAAGGTACATCGCAGGTATATTCTTTAACCAAATTGTTGATTAACCACACAACGGTGGAAATCACCAAACATAACAAGAAAATCAATGCCTTACGGCTAATTATTTTATTTTGCAGGGACATCGGTCATATCTTTCAAAATGCAGGACTTATCAAAACGCAATCGTACATTTTGGTCTACTTCCACCAAAATATAATTATCTTTGATTTCGACAATAGTACCGTAAATTCCTCCACTGGTTACCACCTTATCGCCTTTTTGTAGGCTTTCGCGGAACCGGCGTAATTCTTTTTGACGTTTTTGCTGGGGCCTTATCATAAAAAACCACATAACTACAAATACCAATACCATCATAAGCAGGAAACTTGTTCCGCCGCCACCGCCGGCAACATCTCCACTGGCCGGTGCTAAAAGAAATACAAATGTTCTCATAAATATTTTAAAATTAAGATTTTATTTTTTTGTTAATAGTTTCTTGGATTAATCCCCGTCCTGTTTTTTTTATTTTCCCTTCTTGCAGAAGATGTTGTATGATTTTATCAAGAACGCCGTTGACAAACACATGACTGTTACGAGTGCTATAGTATTTGGAAATTTCTACGTATTCGTTAATGGTTACCTTAACCGGAATATTGGGGAAATATACAGCCTCTGCTATTCCCATTACAATCAAGGCCATGTCGACGTATGCAATACGGTCTGATTCCCAGTTTTGCACAAATTGCTGCGACATTTGGGTGTAATCTTTAAAATGCATCATTGAGCGACGCAGCAATTCAAGTGCAAAATCCCGATCTTCTTTGGCGTGAAACATCGGCAACAAGGCTGCTTTTTCCTCTTGACCGAGATTGAAAGTTTTCAAAGTCTGAATGATGGCCGATAAGGAAAAACCGATATCATCGTTCCAGTAGGCGCTCATTTCCTCAATGAGATATTCTACCTTTTCAACATCTTCAAATTCGTGTTTAAAAAAGTTAGCCACTAATCGACAATCTTCTTCAAACGAAGTAGTTTCCGATTCCATATAGCTTTTATAATAAGAATGTTCAAGCATATTTTGGTATAGGGTACGCACAGTTTCGGGGTAATTTCTCCAGTTCAGGCCTCTTTCGCTGCAATATTGTTCTAAAGGCTTATGTGTTCTTATAAGTGCTATCAGCTTGTTGTTGTTGAATTTCCGGTTTGGATTTAATTCGTTTTCCGTTGGTTTGAACTTTTTCAGCCCTGTTTCAATACGCTCTTCGGCATAGTCAGCCACTGCAATAATAGCGGAAAAAAGGAAGTGGTATAAATCGTAAGTCTTTTCAAGACTGAGATTTAGCTCTTTTTCTGCGTGTACCAACGAATCATTGTCCGAGTAAGCATAGCTAAACAGGATTTTGAACGCTTTTACACGTAAGAACCGACGTGTCAACATAACGAAAGTGTATAATTAATTATCTAAAATTTGCTACAAAGATAAGTTTTTCGTTAAAATATACCAACAATTCATAATTTTTTTTAAATTTGCAATGTGAAATAACTAAAAAATACAGATTATGGCGGAAAATTTTGAAAAAAATGACTATGGGGAACAGGGTGGTGACGACGTGTTTTCCAAGCCGGTACGTGCAGGTAAGAGGACTTATTTCTTCGATGTGAAAGCTACAAAAGGTAATGATTTGTATATTACTTTGACAGAGAGTAAGCGTCGGGTAGATAGGGATGGCCGTTTTTCTTATGAAAAACATAAAATTTTCCTATATAGAGAAGATTTTGAGAAGTTTATAGAAGGGTTAAACGAGGTAATCGCCTTTGTTCGCCAACGTTTACCGGAAGACCCGGTACGCGAGGTACGTGAAGAACAGCGCGATTTTACCAAGGTTGATTTTTAGGTGATTAAGTTAATTGAAAAAAAATTCCTTACCTTTGCTTCGGAATTAAAAAAACATATAATACCATATTTATATGACTTAAAATTTGACATATACGTAATTAACTTGGCGTTAGCTTTAATGTTGTTTTCGAAACTTAGACAGTTTCAAAACTCTCAACAAAACTGTCATGTCCTGAAATATGTTGACCTTTTTTCGTGTTAATAATTATTTTTTATTCTCTTTTTTTCTATCGAAAAAATGCGTTTTTTTAGGCATATACAATTGGAATGGGAAAATGGATT
>JAIRUB010000027.1 GCA_031254635.1 Prevotellaceae bacterium
AGCTTTTTTCTTTAAATCTTTTGTCCTTTTTAAAATTTATTTCTTACATTTGCAAAATGTAATTGAAGATTTATTTTTTAGACTCAGGATAAAATTAAAATAAATGCAATATTGAGTATAAAAATTAAATTACAAGTTTGTTTAGTAATAGCGAAAAGGAATAAAATATATTATGTATTTTGGACGGAAACATAATGTACGTAAGCTAATGGCATACAAGCACAGCATTATTAGGTTGTTGCTAAACAGCAACCTATCTGCTTGTTGCCAATTTCTAATTTTCGATTATCCATTCTTAACTCTTAATTTTCAATCACTTACCCAATCATCACCAAGCTACTCATTGCCAACGAGATACAAATGTTTAACCATTTGGCAGTTGGAGAAGAATGACTTTGAGTATTTAGGTTGTTGCTATAGCTTCCTTTGTTAGCACGACCTGAGACACGATGAGTTGATGTAGTCATTCTTAAAGAGAACGTTCAAATAACCCAAACCTTAAAATTGAGTTTTTTGTTTAAGGTGCGGAGGTGTTAGACGAAACATAATACCAAAAAATCTAAAAAGCAGCGGAACGCCGAAAAGCTTTATGAGTAGGCAAACTAAAAAAACACGATTATGAAAAAGATTAAAATATTCCTTATGACAGCCGTAATGGCACTCAGTTTAACATGTCTTACAGTAGCGTATGCCACAGAGAAACCATGTGTACCTTACTCCATCATCTGTGATGGCGGCTCTTTTCATGGTACTGTATGTGGTGATACAGTAGCGGAAATGATAGGTAAGGTTTGGGATATAGCAGAGATTTTATGTGATTAAACAAAGTAATGGGAGGAGGGGTAGCGATCCTCCCACTTATCAATAAATTTGACTTATGAAAAAGAATTTTTGTTTGCTGTTTTTACTTTGTGCATTTGGCATAGTGAGAGCGGAGGAGTGGAAAAAAATAGATGTCTCGTCCATGCAGTTTATATATAATTATCAGTTCTATGAAGAACATAAGAATCCTTCTTCTGTAAAAAGTTGTGTAATGCTCTTGGAAGTGGGCAAACTTTATTCCAAGTTTTACAGTTCCTCCAGAGCCTACGCTGATTCCTTAGTTATGTTATACGCCAATGAGCCTCCACAAGTGGCTGCGAATAAAATACTTCCGCAAATAAGCGGTTTGAGAGAACATGGATATTGCAGGCACTACGTATTTAAAAATTATCCTTCACAGGGGAGAAACGTATTTTTAGGAAGTGCTTTTGGAGACTTCTATAGAGTAGAAGAAAAATTACAGTTTGACTGGGAAATTGACAATGGCGCTCAAAAAGTGATTTTAGGGATGAATTACATCAAAGCCACCTGCCGCTACGCAGGCAGAGACTACGAGGCATGGTTTACCCCTGACATTCCGATTAGTGATGGTCCTTACAAGTTCAGCGGCTTGCCGGGTTTAATTGTGAAACTGCAGGATAGCGACGAGGAGCATATTTTCGAATTACAGGAAGTCAGAAAGGTAAACAACAAACCCATGTACTTTCCCGCAAAAACCTACACGTCCACCTCTGCACGGGGTTATACCAGAACATTGGAGGCAGCCAAGGCTCCCTTGATTGAGCAACTGCAGTCTGCGACATACAGCGACCCTGAGATGCTTACAAGAGCTATAGCGAGAGTGCAAAGACAGAATAATTTTATTGAGCGGTATTAGCGGCATTATGGCAAAACGTTTATTTGCGTTGGCGCTGTTTTGCTTTGGCAGTTGTTTATTGTTTTCGCAAACGGTACTCTCCGGTAAGTTTTCTTCCTTAGACGGCACAGTGCCGGCGGGGGTTAACATTACCATACATCCCAAGTATGATATGAACAGTATTGTTGCCTTTGGTTTTTCGGACAGTAAGGGTAGTTTTCGCATTACCATGAGTCATGAGCAAGATTCCATCGCCTTGTCTGTAAAATCAATAGGATATACTGATACGCTGTTATTTCTGGCAAATCAAAGTCAAGACCTGTCCATTTTATTAGATGCAAAAACCTATTCACTTCCGGAGGTAAGGGTAAGGGCAGCCCCCATATACCGGAAAGAAGATACCACCATCTACAGGGTGGACGCCTTTGCCCGGCAACAGGACTTTTCTATAGGAGACGTAATAAAAAACATGCCGGGCTTTGATGTTTCCGAAACAAGTGCGATTAGCTACCAGGGGTAAGCCATACAAAAATATTACATTGAGGGGATCGACTTGCTTGGGAACAACTATGCGCTTGCCAATACCAACCTGTCGCACACAGCGGTGAGCGAGGTAGAGGTGCTGCACCACCACCAACCCATAAAAGCGGTAGAAGAAGTCATAAGCAGTGACAGAACTTCTATAAATATTAAGCTGAGACAGGGTGTAGCCGTAACCGGGCACTTACGGACAGGCATCGGCGCTGCTCCCTTATTGTGGAACATAAATTTGACGCCAATGCTGTTTGCGAAAAACCAACAGTTTATAGGCTCGTGGCAATCCAACAATATTGGCAGCGATGTAAGTGCGCAACACCAAACCATTACTATTAGCGATGGGCGTATAGACGGACTTGTTACCTTGAAACCCGCTTATGTTAGTATTCCCAATATATCGGAGCCTGCCATTGCCAAAAACAAGTATTTAGATAATGAATCTAATCTTCTTACCTATAATCATCTTGTTAAACTTGGAGAAACAACGCAGCTAAAGTTCAATGGCTCGTATTATCGTGATCATATAAGGCAGGAACGTGCCTTGACAACGGCTTACTATCTGGCTGACTCGGTAATGACAATACACGAAACACAGCAAAATTCCTTGCGGCGCAACAGTTTGATTCTTAATTTGAATTTAGAGCAAAACGTAAAAGCCCGTTACCTGAATAATAAACTGAGTTTCGGACGATTTTGGGATTCCGATAATGCCTTAATACGCAATATTCACGACAACCGGATTGAGGCAAAAACGCCACACACTACCATTGCGAATACCTTTGACGTCCTGATTCCTGTGAGGAAAAATTTTTTACGAATAGAATCATTGTTACATCTCAATAATTCTCCTCAAGAGCTACTTTTCCTGCCGGCAGTATTTTTTTCCGGCGATAACACAAGGCAGCAGGCACACAACCGAAATTTTAAAACAACAAACAGTTTAGGCTTTTCGCTGCCCTTAGGGGCCTTTGTACTTAGCTCCTCATTGGGGTTTGACTATGAGGCACAGGAACTCAAAACAAAAATCTTGACAAACAATGTTTGGAATGAGGCTGACTCACTAAACAATTTTTTGAAATGGAACCATACTAAATTTGAAATTAAAGAAGAACTTCAGTATAAAAGAAGGGGCTTGATTATTACAATAGCTGCCCCATTGGAATATGTTTTACTAAACATTGACGACAAGATACACCAAGCCGGAAACGAATTGAACCGATGGTTTTTCAAACCTTCACTTCGTATAAGGCATACTCCTTTTGGAAATCTAACCGGTTATTTTGGCGCCGACTATTCCCAAGCCTTAGGTAGTGTGAATAATATGCTGCGAGGAAACGTAATTGCCAGCCACAGGCAAATGCGCAGCTCTCAAGCGGAAATAGGCATTACCAAGTCAAAACGTTTTCACACTGGACTAAGCTACCGAAACCCCGCAACCGGCTTGTTTATTGAGCTTAGCGGTGGTATATTCTTCGGCTTAAGGAATTTAATGACCAACCAACGGATAGACAGTAATGGACTGCTTATAGTCGAAACTATTGAGCGAGAGAACCGGACTAATTCAAGCAATCTTTCATCTGACGCAAGTTGGTACATACAGCCCCTTAAAACCACCTTAGGTCTGAAAGCCGAATATACGGGAAACTCCATAAAATATATGCTCAATGGGCAGCCGGGAACAAGCAGCTTGAAACAATATAGCTTAAATCCAAGAGCCTTGTTCAATTTTTCAAAAGTTTTCAGCGCCAACTATCAGTATAATTTTACCCAATCGCGTACAAATACAAGTACAAACATTTGGGAGCAAAAACACAAGTGCGATTTATATATTTACCCTCATGCAAATCATTTAGCCGGTGTTGAGATAGAATTATACGATATTCGGCGAACAGAAAAAAATAACAACCAATCGCTATTTGTCGACATCGTTTACAGCTACAAGCCCTCGAAGTCTCATTTCAGCATAAGGCTTGAATGCAGAAATATATTCAATGCCCAAAAACTAACGGAAATACAACAAAGTGATATTGCTCTTTTTCAAACCGAATACTACCTTCGCCCACGCCAATTTATAGTAACCGCAACATTGAGTTTGGGAAGGCGATAACTAACCAATATCTATTGATGGTTTTTTTCGGAAAACAATCTTCGTTTCCTCCCCCTTGTGCAGTCGTCTGATATTTTTACGGTGAGTAACCAAAATAATTGCTGCTGCTGCTATACTGAATATTTTTAAGGTCAATGTTTCTTCCACATTCAGCCAATTACCGAACACCACAATTACCAAGAATGGAAAACAGCAAGCCGCTATTATGGAACTGAGCGAAACATAGTGGGTGATTAATAAGGCCAAGGCAAATAATAGGAAAGTGATAAGCATAGCGCTGGGATGAATGGCGGTTATTACGCCGGCAATGGTGGCCACTCCCTTACCTCCTTTAAAACTTGCAAATATTGGGAAAATGTGTCCAATCATAGCGGTAAGCCCCAACACAATTTGAAATCCTACAAAGGGATTGGTTTCCGGTATATAACCGGCTACAAAGACCAACAATACCGCTGCTGCTCCCTTAGTCATATCTAAAATAAATACAGGCAAGGCGGCCTTCCAGCCTAAAATACGCAATACATTGGTTGCCCCTGCGTTTTTACTTCCGTGCTTCCGCACATCGGTTTTGTGCAACACATTACCCACCCACACGGCATTGGATATGGAGCCTAATAAATAAGCTGTAATAATAAGTCCTGCATGCAGTAAAATTGTTCCAATCATCATCGTTCTTTTTAAGTATAGCGGCACAAAGATAGTAATTTTATTTTACCTTTGTAATTATGATTTATCCTTCTAATTTTGAGCAGAAAATAGGTTTTGACCGCATTCGTGAACGAACGGCTAGCTTGTGTACCACCACTTTAGGGTGCGAAAAGGCACATTCGGCGGCTTTCCTTACCGATATCAAGGAATTGGAAGCCTTATTATCGCAAACGCAGGAAATGCGTACTATTCTGTTGATTGAAGAAAATTTTCCTGATACAAATTATGTCGATGCTTCCGAATTTTTGAAAAAATTACATATAGAAGGAAGTTATATCGAAGTACATGAGTTAGTTATATTGAAAACAGCCTTGGATACGGCTGCTGCTATCGTAACTTTCTTTAAACATTGTGAGGAAGAAATCTACCCTTATTTGAAGGCTTTGACTTCCCAAATTGTGATTTATCAAGCTATTTTTCAGCGTATTGACATACTCCTCAATAAACATGGGATGGTGCGCGACAATGCTTCGCCGGAATTACAGCAGTTACGCCGTGCAATTCACGAAAAACAAACGCAGGTAACCCGCCGGATGATGGCTATCCTCAAATCTGCACAAACTGAGGGATTTGTAGATGTCGAAGCGAATGTTGCCATTCGCGAAGGCCGTTCGGTAATTCCGGTGTCTGCAGTAAACAAGCGGAAAATCAAAGGCTTAGTTTACGATGAATCGGCTACCGGAAAAACCGTGTTCATTGAGCCGATGGAAGTCGTAGAAATGAACAATGAGATTAGAGAACTACAATATGCCGAGCAACGCGAAATTATCAGGCTCCTTAAGGCTTTTACCGATTTTCTTCGCCCTTATTTAGAAGAAATAAAAGCTACAGCCGACTTTTTGGGCGAGATGGACTTTATCCGTGCTAAGGCCCGATTGGCGGCCTCCATAATGGCCACCAAGCCGGTGCTTCGTTCAGGCACTTTTATTGCCTTACTTGAGGCGCGTCATCCTTTGTTGGAGCAGGCCTTGAAAAAAGAAGGTAAGCCCATAGTGCCACTAAGCCTTCGTTTAGATACCGAAAAGCATATTTTGCTGATTTCTGGCCCTAATGCCGGAGGAAAATCGGTGTGTTTGAAAACTGTCGGCCTTCTGCAATATATGTTCCAGTGTGGATTCTTGATTCCCGCTTCCGGCGATTCGGAGTTGGGTATCTTCCAAAATATTTTTATAGATATAGGCGATGAACAATCTTTGGAAAACGACTTGAGTACCTACAGTTCGCATTTGCTCAACATGAAGCATTTTTTGCGCAGCGCTACAGCCGACACTTTGGCGCTTATCGACGAATTTGGCGCAGGCACTGAACCTGCGGCCGGAGGCGCCATTGCTGAAGCTGTACTCACGCAATTGGCCGCACGCCGCACCTTTGGCGTAATTACAACGCACTATACCAATCTAAAATATTATGCCACCACAGCGCCGGGCATCATCAATGGCGCCATGCTTTTCGATGTACAACAAATACAGCCGCTTTTTCGCTTAGAAACAGGTACGCCCGGAAGTTCCTTTGCTTTTGAACTGGCGCGTAAAATCGGCCTTCCTGAAGAAGTTGTGAAATTAGCGGAGGCCATAGCTGGCGATCAGTATGTAAATATTGAACGCAACCTGCGCGAAATTGCCCGCAATAAACGGTATTGGGAAGAAAAGCGCAGCAGAATTAAGCAAACCGACAAGCATCTCGAAGATATTACCAACAAATACCAAGGCGAGTTGACGGAAATCCAAAGCCTGCGCAAAAGCATTATCAAGGAAGCCAAGGAGGAAGCCAAGTGCCTGCTCGATGAGGCTAATAAGCGCATTGAACGTACTATTTTTGAAATCAAGGAAGCACAGGCCGAAAAGGAACGTACAAAAAGCGCCAGAGCGCAGGTAGAAGCAATGAAAAAGTCGTTACAAGATGAGAATCAAGCTGCGATAGACAAAAAAATTATTCATAAAATCGAACAGTTGAAACAACGTCAGGAGCGCCGAGCCCAACGCCAACCTAAGCAAGCAAATTCTGTGGTTAAACAGCCCTCTGAAGTGGAAAACCCTCCCTTAGCCGTGGGCGATAAGGTACGGATGAAAGGACAGGATGTGGTAGGAGAGATTCTTTTGATGAGTGCAAAAAAAATAAACGTAGCCTTCGGAAGCATTATCACCAGCGTTTCGCCCGACAAGTTGGAACGCATATCGGCCAATGAGTTTCGTAAGGCGACACACAGTACGCCAACAGTGTATACTGCTGCTTCGGTGAACCTTTCGGAACGCAAACTGCACTTCAAACCTACTATTGACGTGCGGGGACAGCGGGTGGAAGAAGCTATTAATAACATCAACTATTTTATTGACGAAGCGATAATGGTAGGTTGCAGCGAAGTAAAAATCCTGCACGGCAAAGGCACCGGAACCTTGAAAGAAGAACTGCGAAAAATCTTACGCACTATCGGAGGCATTAAATCCATCGCCGACGAACATGTAGAAATGGGCGGTGCCGGCATCACCGTTGTAATATTTGAATGATTTAAAATTTAATTCGTAATTGTAAAAATAATGTTCATCGAAAAACCCCTCTCACTTTTTTTCTCTCCCTGCCCGAACGATACCTTTATGTTTGAGGCGATGGTGCATGGGCGAGTAGATACCGAAGGCTTGTTGTTCGATGTCCGCTTAGCCGATGTGGAGGCCTTGAACCATGCAGCCATGAGGGCGGAGGCCGATGTTACCAAGGTGAGTTTCCATGCTTACGCCTACCTGCGCGACAACTACGAATTACTACCTTCAGGCAGCGCCTTGGGCTTTGGAAATGGCCCGTTGTTAGTGAGCGCAAAGCCCATCGGCAAGGAGCAGGTTTCATCGCTTAGTGTAGCTATTCCGGGGTGCTATACCACAGCAGCGGCCTTATTGAAAGCGGCTTTTCCGGAGGTGCAGGACTTACGGGAATATGTTTTTTCGGATATTGAGGAAGCATTACTGAAAGGTGAAACGGATGCCGGAGTATTAATTCACGAAGGCCGTTTTACATATAATAAGAAAGGGCTTCATTTAATAGCAGACTTGGGCGCTTTATGGGAAAAACAAACAGGAATGCCTATTCCCTTGGGTGGTATTGTGGTGCGCCGAAACTTGTCCGAAGACATTAAAGGTAAAGTAGCAAGAGTTCTGCGCAGAAGTGTGGAATACGCCTTGGCGCAGCCCGATAGCAGTATCCCCTTTGTCCGTCAATATGCACAAGAAATGGATGAAAATGTGATGAGGCAGCACATCAAACTTTATGTTAACAAATTTTCTATTGATTTAGGTGAAGAAGGTCAACGAGCGGTGGATTGTTTTTTGAAGATGATTTCTTGTCCTTGCCAAAATGTCGAATGGTAGGGACAATCCATTGTTTCTGGATAATTTTTCCATATATATCGTATATGATGGGTTGCCGGATGGGAATAAATGCGATAATGAACAGCCCGCTGCTTTCTTCGACAAAGATGTCATAAACCGTATATATTATTTATTGTACGTCTTCAAACAAAAGTTTACCGATAGCATTAGTGTTTGGGTTAATTTAGGGACAAAGTTAGTTGAAATTTGGTTATTAAAAATTGTTCTACGTAGCTTAAAAGAATTTGCTTTAATTTCGGCACGTTTTTTGAGGATTTTTTCATCTTTCCCGGAATAAACACTGGCGGGCGTGAGATTATTCAAGGATTCGTGGTATCGCTGGTTATTGTAGTAATCCACATGTTTTTTGACATTTTAAAATAGATAAAGTTGGTCTGCCACATTTGGTTAGGGAAAGCCGTCTTGTTGTAGAATTCATTGGCAACTGCGATAAAATGATGTTCAGTCGGACGAATCAATCCTCTTTGTTTTAAAATACGATACACCGATGATTCCGAGATAAATACTTTCATTTCGTCGGTCATCTTAACAGCTAATTCGCAAGGCGATAGCAGTGTGTTTTCCTTTTCAAGCGCTAAAAACGATTCCAGATTTTCCGGATTTTTTTTGAATGTCATAGCGAATCATCATATCAGCCAGCGATTCCTTGAGCTTTTTATTTTCACGGCAAAGCACCTCTACCTCAGAACTTGTAGCTTGTCGAACTTCGTCGCCAAACAGGCATTTTTTGCCGGCCTCTACAAATTCCTTTTTTTATCCTTTAAACCCTAAACAATTTTTCTATACTTTACTTTTAGCGCACTTTTTGCTGACGATTTACAATATCCTATAATCTATTAAATGATTGATTTATAGATAATTAAATAAATACTCTAATTAATATTCCTTATGTCTACTAATATATTATCCAAAAAACAGCAAGCACTACTAATCAATATGAGGGTTTCCCAAAACAAATAAAAAATAGAGAGAAGTTTTGCTATTTTCCGGCAATGTCCGATAAATTAGTTTGTAAAGGGTTTTTGCCATAATTTAAAATTTTGTGTACATTTGCAAAAAATAAATAAGTTGAAAAAAATATTTTTATATTCTTGTATCCTTATAATGAGCCTTTTAGCTTGTGGAACACAATCAAAATTGGAAAAGGCCGACAGGATTTTTGAAGAGGGTGGATATCATGCCGCTTCTAAAACTTATCGAGGTATTCAAAGTAAGGTAAAACCTCATCAAACCGAGCATGTACGCTTCCGTTTGGCTGAAAGTTACCGGCTTACCGGTAAATACAGGGAAGCACAAGCGATTTACGAATCAATGTTCCGCCGACGTACTCCTGTGAACACTGAGACTTATCTGCGTTATGCGCAGGCACTGCTTGCTAACGGCCAATATGATAAAGCCAAAGAGCAATTGCAGTTATACAAGAAATATGTTCCCGATAGCCCTTTGGCCGACTCGTTAATGGTAGCTGCCGATTGGGCTAAAACATCCCAAAAGCCGGAACTCACTTATACAGTAAAACCTGTAAATGCCTTTAATACTTCTTTTAATGAGTATGCGCCGGCTTATGCATCGAGCGACTATGAAATTCTTTATTTTACCTCATCACGTAAAGCCGGAAACAAAAGTACTAAAACTTATGATGTTACAGGTGAAGTTACTGCTGATATTTATTTGACGGCCTTTACCCGAAAGGGTTCCTGGGGAAAGATTACGCCGGCATCCGATGTGTTGAATACAAAATATGAAGATGGCGCTTGCGCTTTCAATAGCTCTTATGATAGAATTTATTTTACCCGTTGCATGAAAGTCAAGCGCGAAAAGCAAGGCTGTGCTATCTATACCGCTAAACGGATTGACGATGAGTGGGGCGAACCTGAAAAACTTCCCTTGGTAGCCGATACCTTAACAGTTGCCCATCCTTCAATTTCCGATGACGGACTGACTTTATATTTCGTTTCCGATATGGAAGGCAGTTATGGCGGCATGGATATCTGGAAGGTAACACGCGACAGCGAGGGTGGAAATTGGGGTGAACCTATCAATCTGGGCAGAGATATTAATACGCCCGGCAATGAAGTTTATCCTTTTATTCATGCCAATGGCACACTGTATTTTTCATCTGATGGCCACCCCGGATTAGGCGGATTGGATATTTTTAAAGCTATGCCAACTGCCGGCACCGGATGGGAAATACAGAATATGGGCGAACCGATTAATTCTTCGGCCGACGATTTTGCCATTATTTTCGAACGTGAAAACGACCGTGGTTTCTTTTCTTCCAATCGTAAACCAAGTAAGGGGGGCGATGATATTTATGAGTTTAGCAGTTATACGAAGATGGTG
Organism: Prevotellaceae bacterium; assembly: GCA_031254635.1. Classification (GTDB taxonomy): domain Bacteria; phylum Bacteroidota; class Bacteroidia; order Bacteroidales; family UBA932; genus UBA932. The sequence goes on from JAIRUB010000027.1 coordinate 10,751, forward strand.
GAATACTATTTCACGGCCTTGGTGCGCAATGCGAAAACCAAAGCCAATATGCCGAATGCGGATGTACGTTTGATAGGTAACAACGGCGCCGTGGTGCGCCGTACTACCGGTGATAACGGGACCATCGAATTTCGCGTAAATCCGGGAACTGACTACTTAGTAATTTCATCAACTAAGGGATTTTTGAACCAAAAAACCACCTTCTCGTCTATAGATTGGCCCGACGATTTTCATCATCGCGATACCTTGTGGATGACGCCAACGGATAAGTCTATTGAAATTCCCAATATTTTCTTTGAATTTGGCAAAGCCACATTGACACCCGATTCGCGCCATTCCTTGGATTCATTAGTGATGATTATGGAAGATAATCCTACCATTATTATTGAACTTCATGCGCACACCGATAGCCGCGGCAGTGTGGAGGTTAATGATGTGCTTTCGCAACAACGCGCTCAGGCAGTAGTTGATTACTTAATCAATAATCGTGTTGATGAAGGACGGGTTATTGCTGTAGGTTTTGGGAAATCGCGCCCCCGTGTAGTGGATGCTGAAATAGCCAAGCACTATTCTTTCTTGCGCGCTAACACCCGTTTAGACGATAAGTTTATCAATAGCTTGAGGAATGAAGAACAACAGGAAATTTGTCACCAGTTGAACCGTCGTGTTGAATTCCAGGTGGTTGGCGATAATTATAAGCCAAGATAATGATGCAGTCACGCTATGAGCTTCGCGGCGTATCAGCTTCAAAAGAAGATGTGCACTGTGCTATCAAAAATATAGATAAGGGCCTTTTTCCAAAAGCCTTTTGCAAAATTATTCCCGACTATTTAACCAATGACTCTGCCTATTGTTTGGCGATGCATGCCGATGGTGCCGGTACCAAGTCGGCCTTAGCCTACGCCTATTGGAAAGCTACAGGTGACATCAGCGTGTGGCACGGTATTGCCCAAGATGCCATTGTGATGAATACCGACGACTTGCTTTGCGTGGGAGTTACAGATAATATGCTCTTATCATCGACTATTGGCCGCAATAAACAACTAATTCCGGGCGAGGTGGTGAGCGCTCTTATCGAAGGTACGCAGTTGTTCATAGAAGAAATGGAGCGCTTGGGCGTACATATTTACCTCACCGGCGGCGAAACAGCCGATGTGGGCGACTTGGTGCGCACAGTGATTGTTGACAGTACGGTAATTGCCCGCGCCAAACGTAGCGACATTATTAACAATGTCAACATCAAAGCCGGCGATCTGATTGTGGGCTTGGCTTCTTATGGACAGGCTACCTACGAAACAGCCTATAACAGCGGAATAGGCAGCAATGGGCTAACCTCGGCGCGTCACGATGTGTTTGCCCATGAAGTAGCCGATACTTATCCCGAAACCTTCGATCCTTCTTTGCCTGTCGGCTTAATGTATTCCGGCAGCAAACAACTAACGGATCTAGAACCACGAACCGGACTTACCTACGGACAATTGGTATTGTCGCCCACGCGAACTTATTTGCCGGTGGTGCGCGAGATACTCAACAACTACAGAATACATATTCATGGTATGGTACATTGTTCCGGCGGAGCGCAAACCAAGGTGCTGCATTTTGTCGATAAACTGCATGTCATTAAAGACAATCTTTTTCCCATACCGCCGCTGTTCGACATTATTCAAGAATCTTCCGGTACTGACTGGAAAGAGATGTACAAGGTGTATAATATGGGACACCGCTTGGAATTATATGTAGATGAAAAAGCCGTTGATGCTTTGATAGCCACCTCTCAAAAATATAATATTGATGCCCGCAGTGTAGGCAGGGTAGAAGTCGCCGACAAAGCTACGTTGACGATTAGTAGTGAGAAGGGAGTGTTTGAGTATTTATCGTGAAACGATTTCGGGCTGGCGTGTTCTCTTAAAATCGGGTGCTGTAAATTAGAGAAAAGTATCGTCCTAAAATACGTTGACTCTAATTTCAACAAAAAATTAAAATTATGGAGTTAGAGAAGAATCAGGCCTGCCGAAAAATGAAGGGCAAAGAGTGTTCATTTAAGTTCAAAACTTTCGTCATTGAC
>JAIRUB010000052.1 GCA_031254635.1 Prevotellaceae bacterium
ACGTGTATTTCTACCGAGGGCTGATTGTCGGCGGCTGTGGTGAATTTTTCGCTGCGCTTGGTAGGAATGGTGGTGTTCGACTCAATCAACTTAGTCATCACGCTGCCCATAGTTTCAATACCCAGCGACAGCGGGGTTACATCTAACAATACCATATCCTTTAGATTACTATCGCCCGAAAGAATGGCTCCCTGAATGGCAGCGCCAACGGCTACTACCTCATCGGGATTTACACCTTTGCTGGGCGCCTTGCCGAAGATTTTTTCCACTAAGGCCTGGATAGCGGGAATGCGGGTAGATCCGCCCACTAAGATAACTTCGTTAATGTCGGAAGGCTGCATTTTGGCATCGGACAAGGCCTTGCGGCAAGGCTCAATGCAACGCTGTATCAATTTGTCGCAAAGTTGTTCAAATTTAGCGCGGGTTAGGGTTTTCACCAAGTGTTTCGGAATACCGTCAACCGGCATAATGTAGGGCAGGTTGATTTCCGTAGAAGTCTGGCTAGACAATTCGATTTTCGCTTTTTCGGCGGCTTCTTTCAAGCGTTGCAAGGCCATCGGGTCTTTGCGCAGGTCGAGGCCACTATTTTCGCCTTTGAACTCTTCGGCCAACCAGTCAATCAGTACGTGGTCAAAATCGTCGCCGCCAAGATGCGTGTCGCCGTTGGTTGATTTCACTTCAAATACGCCCTCGCCTAATTCCATGATGGAAATGTCGAAGGTGCCGCCACCCAAGTCGAACACAGCTATTTTCATATCCTTATGCTGCTTGTCGAGGCCGTATGCCAAAGCGGCAGCAGTAGGTTCATTGATAATACGTTTCACCGTTAATCCGGCAACCTCGCCGGCCTCTTTAGTCGCTTGACGTTGCGAGTCGCTAAAGTAGGCAGGCACGGTAATTACAGCTTCTGTAACTTCTTGGCCAAGAAAATCTTCAGCGGTTTTTTTCATTTTTTGCAAAACCATGGCCGAAATTTCCTGAGGGGTATATAAACGGTCGTCAATTTGTACCCGCGAGGTATTGTTTTCACCCTTAACCACCTTAAAAGGCACACGGCTAACTTCTTGATTTACTTTGTCGAAAGGCTCGCCCATAAAACGTTTGATAGAGAAAATCGTTTTGTGGGGATTGGTGATTGCCTGCCGTTTGGCAGGGTCGCCGATTTTACGTTCACCGTTATCAGCAAAAGCTACCACTGAAGGCGTTGTACGTTTGCCTTCGCTATTAATAATTACCACCGGCTCGTTTCCTTCCATCACGGAAACGCAGGAGTTGGTTGTACCTAAGTCAATTCCAATAATTTTTCCCATATTTTGTTATTTTTTTAATTAATATTCAGTTATCTATTTAAGATATTTGATACACCATTCTTAGTAGCACACAACTCTTATGCCAAGAGTAAAAGAGTGACATTTTGGCGAAAATTTATCTCATCAGGCTGCCATTGTGAAAAAAAATTATATCTTTGTGACTATTAACCTTAAATTTAAGTCTAACTTTATGAGAAAAATTAAACAAACAATCTGTGTTTTTGTATTGGTAGCAGTTTTAAGTAGCTGCGCTACAATATTTTCTACTACAAAACAACAAGTTACATTTAATTCGGAACCTTCGGGTGCAATGGTTAAAACAGCTAAAGACGAGGTCGTTTGTCCAGCTACACCTTGTGCCGTAAAGGTAAAGCGTAGTAGTAAATCAACTTTTATTTTTGAAAAAGCAGGATTTGAAAATAACTATGCTACTATAAAGGGGAGTTTTAATCCGACGGTACTTTTAAATATCTTACTTGGTGGGCTAATCGGTTTGGCAGTGGATTATGGAACAGGAGCAGCTTGGACATACAACTACCCAACTGTTTATACTCATCTTACTCCAAAAAATGAGTATAAACATCCAAGCAATGAGATACAAATAATAAAATTATCTGAGATAGATTTGGAAGAATAGTGTTGGAGTACTCTATATATTTATAGGCATTTTGATTCTGAGACTTGTGCTACTTATATCTTTGAACAAAAGCAATGACAAAATGTCACTTTTTTTTCAATTTTGCGGTATTCATTATTTCTGCTACCTTTGTTTTATTATCGTAAACACTTAAACATTTCAACGATTAAACAATTAAACATAATATGTCAGTAGAAGGAAAAAAACGTGTTGTCACCACGCATCGTCTTTTTGAAATGAAACAAAGAGGCGAAAAAATAACCATGCTTACCGCATACGATTACACTATGGCCAAGATTTTAGATGCCGCGGGAATTGATATTATCTTGGTGGGCGATTCGGCTGCCAATGTCATGGCAGGTTATGAAACCACGCTCCCCATCACTTTGGACAAAATGATTTATCATGCCCAAAGCGTGGTGCGGGCGGTTAAAAATCCGATGGTAGTAGTGGATATGCCTTTTGGTACTTATCAAGGCAATTCCAAAGAAGCTGTAATGTCGGCTATCCGTATGATGAAGGAGAGCGAAGCCGATGCAGTAAAATTAGAGGGCGGAGCAGAGGTAATTGAGTCGGTACGTCGTATTCTATCTGCCGGTATTCCGGTAATGGGGCATTTGGGCTTAACGCCTCAGTCGATCCTGAAATTCGGCACTTATTCCGTAAGGGCAAAGGAAGAAGCGGAGGCTGAAAAATTAATCGCAGATGCACATTTGTTGGAAGAGGCCGGCTGCTTTGCCATTGTGCTGGAAAAAATTCCTGCAAACTTAGCTGCACGGGTGTCAGCGGAATTAAAAATACCCATCATCGGCATAGGCGCCGGTCGCGAGGTGGACGGACAGGTGTTGGTAACGCACGATATGCTGGGATTAAACCAAGACTTCTCGCCTCGCTTCCTTCGTCGTTATCATAATTTATACGAAGAAATGCACAATGCTTTTCAACATTATGTAAAAGATGTGAAAGCGAGAGATTTTCCGGACGAAAAGGAGCAGTATTGATTAATTAAAAATTAAAAGAAAGGTGAAGGGTAAAAGGTACGAGGTGCGAAGGGGAAAGGTAAAAAGAGGGTGTTTTTTCCCTGAAGGGGAAACATATTATTAGCCCAGGGTGGAGCTTGCGGAACCCTGGGTTGGGAATGTGCGGAGGATAATCGCACGAAAAAGGCAGAATGAAGAATATAAATTATAGTACCTAAGTGCAATTCGAAGAATTTTATGTAAATTTGCAAAAAGCTTTGTCATGGACACACAAATTTTCGAACAAATTCGCCAACTCAAACGGCAAATCATACCGAACGAAAAGGTTATTCTGTTCGGCTCACAAGCCCGTGGTGACGCCAAACCGGATTCGGATTGGGACTTATTGGTGCTTATCGACAAAGAAAAAAAAACACAAGAAGACGAGGATAAATATGCTTTCCCTTTTGATGAATTGGGTTGGGGTTATGGTGTAGCTATTAACACATTATTATATACGAAAAAACAATGGGAGCAGGGTGTGATTTTTCCTTTCTACCGAAATGTGATGTGCGAGGGTATAGAAATCAATTAAACAACAAATATGGGCATAGACGAAGCAGATAGAAAAGAAATTGTAAAGTTTAGAATGGGAAAAGCAAGGGAAACCCTTGCAGAAATTCCTGTTCATATAGAAAATAAATTTTACAGAACTGCGGCCAACAGATTGTATTACGCTTGCTACTATGCAGCAACGGCTTTGCTTATCAACGATGGCTACGAGACACACACGCATAGTGGAGTAAAAACATTATTGGGCTTGCATTATTTCAGTCAAAATAAAATTGATATGTCATTTAGTAAAATGTACAGGCGTTTGTTCAACTTGCGTCAAACCGGTGATTACGAAGATTGGGTATTTATTGACGAAGAGGAGGTCAATCCTTTTATTGAGTCAACCAAACAATTTATCGCAGCAATTGAAAAATTGATTTCAACTTAAAATTTTTATTAGCACAAGAGATATGATATATAACCATATCTCATAAACCGCTTCACGTCTAACGCTTAACGAATGAACATTGCCGACTTTATATTGTACGAAGACAACCATCTGTTAGTAATAAACAAACAGGCGGGTCAGATTGTGCAAGGCGACAAAACCGGCGACGAGCCTCTGAGTGAATTGTTGAAGCGTTTCATCAAAGAACGCGACAATAAGCCCGGTAATGTCTTCATGGGTGTGCCGCACCGGCTTGACAGGCCTGTGAGCGGGGTATCGATCTTTGCCAAAACCGGCAAGGCCTTGGAGCGTTTGAATGAAATGTTTCGTAACAACGAACTACACAAGTTGTACTGGGCTATTGTAAAAAAACGTCCGGCGGAGGACACCGGCTTGTTGACACATTATTTATCAAGAAACGAAAAGATGAATAAAAGCTTTGCCTCATTAGAGCCTAAGCCCGGCACTAAGGAAGCACGCTTGAAGTATCATTTGTTAAAGAGCGCTGAAAATTATCATTTGCTCGAAGTGCAGTTATTTACCGGCAGGCATCATCAAATCCGTTGTCAGATGGCTGCCATTGGTTGCTCCATTAAAGGGGATTTGAAGTATGGCGCGCCGCGTTCCAATCCCGATGGAAGTATTTCGCTGCACGCCCGCTCAGTTACCTTCATTCATCCCGTAAAGAAAGAAGAAATAAGCATTGTTGCCCCTGTTCCCAATGAGCCCCTGTGGCAGTACTTTGAAAACAATGAACAATGAATAATGAACAATGAATAACCAAGGGTAAAGGGTGAAAAGGTACAAGGTAAAGGGCGTCATTCAAAGATTTAATAATTTAAAAAATTAAAGAAAATCCTGATACTTGATACCTGATACCAAATCAACAAATAATCAACAACAATAAATGATTTCCAAATCTGATATATCGCTCATCACCTCTCTTGCGCATAAAAAATACCGCGATGAGTTGGGCTTGTTTGTGGTGGAGGGGCCGAAAATGGTGGAGGAGGTTCAACTTTCAGGCTACACAATTCATAAACTGTTTACCGATGCTGAATTGACTCCCGCCGAGATGAAGAAAATAAGCGGATTCAAAACACCTTCTTCCGCCTTAGCGGTAGTAAGGCAACCGAAACATCAATTGAATATTGCCGATATGTCGGGCGATTTGCTATTGGCATTGGACGGCGTTCAAGACCCCGGAAATTTAGGCACTATTATCCGTTTGGCAGATTGGTTTGGCATTCGGCATATCGTGTGCTCACAAACCTCTGCCGATTGCTACAACTCAAAGGTGGTACAGGCTACTATGGGGGCTATTTTCAGGGTAAAGATATATTATTATACTTCTTTGGCCGATTTCTGTGAGCAGATGGCCGGAAAGATACCTATTTACGGTACCGCTTTAGATGGTGATAATATTTATGAAAAGCCGTTGATTACGCCCTCTATATTGGTGATGGGAAGCGAGGGTAGCGGAATTTCACCGGAAGTAGCTGCATGGCTATCCAATAAGTTATATATTCCTTCTTATCCTGCTGAAAATAGAGGAAGTGAGTCGCTGAATGTTGCTGTGAGTACAGCCATTGTATGTGCCGAATTTCGCCGAAAAATATAATCTCCAATCTTTTAGTTGATAAAAAAACTCCCCACCGAAATTACTTTCAGCAGGGAGTTTTTTAATTTTTAATTCGTAATTTTTAATTGGTTACCGTAATCACCGCTCTCCTATTCTGCTTACGATTTGCTTCATTCGTATT
>JAIRUB010000053.1 GCA_031254635.1 Prevotellaceae bacterium
AATACGAATGAAGCAAATCGTAAGCAGAATAGGAGAGCGGTGATTACGGTAACCAATTAAAAATTACGAATTAAAAATTAAAAAACTCCCTGCTGAAAGTAATTTCGGTGGGGAGTTTTAAATAATAATCAGTTAGGGCTATTCAGTAAATAAAATAATATTGAGCAAGGAACGCTCTACCCGCTTGGAAGGCAGCTTTGGCACTGCAAAACGGTACTATGGCCTTGATAAAATCTCTGTCTGCACAAAATCAACAGAAATTTTGTGGATATTTTTTGGAATACATACTACCAACGCTATAAGTAATGATAGCCAAAGCGGAAAAGTTCAGGGATAAGCGAGCGGATTAGTTTTAAAAATTAATCAACGATAACTGCTAATATATTGATTTACACAGAATTATATGCCATAATGTTTTACCATTAGCAGGATTTTTTTGATTTTACTGAATGTCCCTAATTAAATTCCTACAGTTCTCCGCTGAGCAGCCGCAGATTGATTTCTGACACTTTAGCGGTATACATGGCAGTCCACTGCCGGTTCACAGCTTCGAGATAATTTTTCTGATAATCGCGAAATTCCAAGCCCGACAAAGAACCTATGGTATAACGCTCCATCGCTATTTCAAGATTGGAAGCGGCCACTTCGGCGCTTTCACGTTCAAAGGCTATCAGCAACACATTGTTTTCGTAAGTGTTGTACAACAAGGTAAGGTCTCCTAAAATTTCATTCTCCAATTGTAGATAAGTGTATTCCTTACTTTTTACTCCCAATTTTGCCCTTTTTATTCTGTTAATGTTGTCAAGCCCTGAAAAGATATTCCACGACAAGGTAAAGCCCCAATTCGGACCGTTATTGCGATTATAAATAATAGATGATTGCGACGTTTCCATTTGACTATAAGTATAACCAGCTCTAAAATCAAGAGTAGGAAAAAGATAGGCCTTGGCTAATTGTACATCATGTTCTGATATTTTTTGACTATGGCGGGCCATAAGTAAGGCAGTGTTCTTAGCCAACACATCTTCTTTTAAAGTAGTGTAAACTATTTTCGGCGCTAACACAATCGTGTCGTGAATAAAATCCTTCGCTTGTAAAGGAGCTGCCATCAGGGTATTTAGCCTTACATAGGCATTATACACCGTTTCTTCCTGACGTACCATAGAAGAACTGTCCACATTAAGGTCAATTTTCGCCTGTCGCAACTCCAATCCCGACAACAAGCCTATGCCGTACATTTCTTGTGCTTTACGGTAACGCTCTTCTGAAAGAGATAGTGAATAGCGGGCAGCATCAAGCCGTTTTTGCTGTAAGAGGATGTTGTAATACTCCATGCATACCAAAGATATGAGGTTGTCAATGGTTTGTTTCAGACTTTGATCGCTTATCGCCAACTGCTCTTTCTGTTTAGCTGAAGTAGCGAACATAGCTAAACCATCAAATAATCGCCAATCTAAACTTATACCGGCACTATAGTTATCGCTACGGCTGTTATTGTTTTCGGTAAGCGGTGACGAAGCATATTCTGTCCTTGAATTGGTAAATAATTGGTTTTGACTACCTCTCAAATTCACTGAAGGAAGATATTGCGAAACGGAAACATTTTTTTCGGTGATATCGCGATCAGTACGGGCTATTTTTATCTGATAATTGTTTTCTAATGCCATCATGATACAATCGTCAAGATACATTGACTGTTGGGCTGTCAACAGCAGCGGCGGGCAGAGGAAAAACAAGAAAACGGTTAAACGAGTCATTTCAGCAATTGTTTTTGTTAATACATTTGTTTTTTGTCTAACTTACAAAGTTAAGATTTTTTATACTATATTTGTAAGATTAAAAAAACATATTTTCATTTTATGCAAACAATTGAAATCTTTTGTGAAAATAGCGGCGAGCCTATTTATTGCGCTCCGGGAGCTACATTACTTGATTTGACAGGCAAAAGCGCAGCTTCTTTCCCTCATAGAACATTAGCCGCATTGGTGGATAATAAGCTAAAAGAACTCCGTTATGCTATTTACCAACCGCACAATGTGCGGTTTATTGATATAGCGCACCCCGATGGACAGCGAACCTATCAACGCTCCTTAGTGTTTTTACTGCAAAAGGCTGTACGCGACCTGTTGCCCGACTACCAATTACAGGTGAAATATACGGTACTTAACGGATTATATTGTGAGTTGGCAGGCAGCAACAAGGTTGTTAATGAACAACTACTGCAGCAACTTGAAGAACGCATGAGGGAATTGGTGGCTGAAAAAAAGCCCTTTGTACGAAAAAAACTTCCTACGGAAAAAGCGATTGCAATATTCAAACAAAATAATCAGCCGGAAAAAGCGCTGCTGCAACAAACACGCGGACATTTCTACACCTCGGTATATTATATCGATGCCTATCCCGACCACATGCATGGCCCTTTGGTGCCTTCGAGCGATTATCTTAGCGTATTTGCACTAACCATGTATCAGGATGGCTTCGTGCTGTTGATGCCCAATCCCCAACAACCGGAAGTACCCTTGTCGGTAGTGGTACAACCCCAACTTTTTGATATTTTTCAGGAAAATAAAGAATGGATAAAAATTTTGGGAGCGCACACCATTGGCTCAATTAATCGGGCAATACAGCAAGGCGACACCAAGAGGTTAATATTGGTGTCGGAATCCTTGCACGAAAAAAAATATGCCCAATTGGCCGATGAAATTCAAAAACGCGAAAAAGTACGCTTGGTGCTGATTGCCGGCCCATCGAGTAGCGGTAAAACAACATCCTCTAAACGTTTGGCCGTACAAGCCCAAGTGGTAGGGCTGAATCCCGTATTGCTCGAAATGGACAATTATTTTGTAAACCGCGAGCATACCCCGTGCGATGCTGAGGGAAATTACAATTTTGAGGATATCCATGCCCTTGACTTATCCCTTTTAAATCAACATCTTCAGGATTTATTAGCCGGAAAGGATGTTCACATTCCCACTTTTAATTTTAGTACCGGCAACCGTTCATTTGCAGACAATAATATATTAAAAATGGGGCCTAAAGATGTACTTATCATGGAAGGCATTCACGCCCTTAACCCCATTTTAACCGAAGCAGTTCCTAATGAGATGAAATATAAGATTTACTGTTCAGCCTTAACCTCCGTGAGCGTTGACGAAAATAACCGTATTTCAACAACCGACAATCGATTAATCCGTAGAATAATCCGCGACTCATGGGCACGTAAATACACCGCATCGGAAACCATTATGCGTTGGCCTAGCGTGCGCCATGGCGAAGATTGCAATGTGTTTCCCTATCAGGAAAATGCCGACATCATGTTCAATTCGGCGCTGACTTATGAAACTTACGTCTTGCGCCGTTATGCCGAACCCTTACTACGTCGCATCAAACCAACCGATCCGGCTTACAGCGAAGCTGTACGTCTGTTACGGTTCTTGAGCTATTTCGAAGTATTGCCCACCGGAATAGAAAACGATGTGCCTTCTAATTCCATCCTGCGGGAATTTATAAGCGGAAGTGTTTTTTAAAAAGAGGTGAAGCGTTAGACGTAAAGCGATTTGACCACTTGTATTCCAACAACCCAACGTCATTGCGAGGATTGCGGGTAAAGGTTTGTGTGGAGGGAGGTAATCTGAAGCAATCTCGCTATTTGCTTGCTTCCCACAACGCCACTTACGCTTCACGCCAGAACTTCCCCAACTTCTGTGCTGCAGCGGCTACCGCCTGCTCTTGTTTTTTAGTGGGCTTTTTGAAGTACTCTGCAACTACCATTTCATCTTTCCGTGTCGATTTTTTCCATATACCTATTACCTGCCCGTTATATATAACCACCGGCCGAAAGGTACCGTTAACAACAATCGCTGTACGTTGATAATCATTATGTAAAACAGCCGAACGATCTTTGTAACCCACTAAGTATTCATCCCAGGCAGGAAGAAGGAAGCAGGAAGGTGTTTTATCAAGAGTGCAGCCCTTACTAATAGAAGGAGAGAACCAATATTCCTTACCCTCAATTTTTTCGCAGGTTAATTGTTTACAAACCAATCGTAAGCCTTGGCGAATATTGGTAGCGGTGAGTCCCGACCACCATACACAGTCTTGCGGGGTAGCTGGACCGTGGCCGGTGAAATAGCGCAGGGCTAAACATGCTAATGCCTCTTCTTTTATCGGCATTTTCACGGGCGGCACCCATTCGTCGAGTAAGGCGTAAGTTTGTTGTTTGCCGCGCATGGCGCCGCTACACACCAAGCCTTCTATTTCAGCATTCATCATAATATGGGTGATACGCCCCTCGTCGGCATTTATCTTTGCTTTTTTTAACAAAGCGGCCAATTCTTCGCGCAACAAATGTCTGCCACCTTCCAGTGCTTTTGTGATAACTTTATTGCTTTTTGTGTAAATTTTATCATCTAAGCCTAAATCGCTATCGCGCACCTGAAACTGAGCCTTAATTCTGTCTTTGGAGAGACTGAGCATCCAACGGATATCGGCAGGGGCAACAAAGTGCCAGGTAGGGCGTAGCACGTGTGTTCGTAGAATTTCGCCCCTATTGCAGGCCTCCGTAACCGTTGCGAGGTTACAATTTGGCAACCGCAAACCTATAGCCCATTTTGCCATATTTACATCCTGCGCCTGAACAGCGCCTAAGTGGGCAACCATTTCGGCAGGCGAGGCAAGCGTGGTTGTTGTAAGTTGCTGTGCGGCAAGGCGGAGGGTGGGGATGGGAAGCATAGTGACTAAAAGATTAAGAGAAAATTTTGCAAATATAGCTATTTTTTGATACTGTAAGAGCCTTGATAGGAAAATACAGCATATTTGCTGCCTGGAATTTCTTTCACACCTATTTTCCCCTGCGACTGAATAGCTTTGCGAACAACTAAGCGAATATCCGAATGCAATTTGCTGCTTTCCATCACTTTCTGGTCATGATCGTAAATGCCGAGATGTTCAATACCTGCCGAAAACAACTTGCGCTCTTTGACAAAATTCCACAGTTTGACAAATGTTCCGGGGAAATCCAACTCGTTATCGGCTGGCGTTTTATTCGTAATTTCTTCTTCTTCGTATTTCATTCCGTTTGCATTTTGAAAACCTGTTGTTTTTTTATGTTCCCTTTTTTATGGCTCAAAACTAATAACACTACTCCTGCAATCAACCAAATATCATTGCTTGAACAGATGCCTCTATGCCAAAAATTCCGCCGGTAAACCATTCCGAGCCTTCTAATTTAGAAATTAATATTGGTGTTGAAGGTGCCCCGCCTGATACTTCTGTTCCCCAAAGGTTGCCAACGCTGAAATTCCAAGCAAAATGGATAGCAATAGGAAACCACAAATTTCTTGTATAAATATATGCCGCTGCTAACAAGATGCCTGCTTCAATGGATATGGCAACTCCCGCTAATAACGAACTGTTTTCATTTAAAAGATGTACAAGTCCAAAAAACAAGGCAGAAATTATCAACGCAACGTCACTTCCCATTTTTTCTTCTATTAATCTGAACAAGATGCCTCTAAATAACACCTCTTCAAATACGGCAGTGGCTATTCCAAAACCAATACTTATTGTCAAATCTCGCAGAAAAATATTTGTTAAATCACTGACAGATGAAATAATATATTCATTCCTCAAATAGGCGACCAAAATAGATAGTGATGTTAAAAGCAGCCCCAATAATAACCCAACAAGCAAATATTTGACAATATTATGAGTTGAAAGTTCGATTATTTTTCTTTTTTCGTAATAACGAAATCGAAACTACGGTTTTCCAATCTTGCTAAGTTTTGAAATGTCAGCCCTTCGTCGACAATAACCCACAAGCGGCTAAAATATCCTTGCCTCGCGAAGCACGGACGGTGGTCATTATGCCTTTGCTTATCAGGCTATTCTTGAATTTCTCTACATTGCTTTCGAGAGCAGGAAGCAGCGGGCTATCGGGAATCACATGGAAACGAATGAGGTTTACGCGGCATTCCAATCCATCCAACAGTTTGGCTAAGGCTACAGCGTGCTTGGGCGAATCGTTCAGCCTGTCGAATAAAATATACTCGAAACTTATGCGGCGTTGCCCCCTCCAATCATATTGCCGTACCTGCGCCATCACTTCTTCTAAGGGGTGGGCTTTCTGCATGGGGAGCAGTTCCTGCCGCTCCTTGCCGAATGGCGTATGCAGGCTAATCGCTAAATGACATTTGCTTTCGTCCAAAAAACGTCGTAAGGCGGGAAGTATGCCAATGGTTGATACGGTAATGCGGCGTGGACTCCAACTGAAACCCCATGGAGCAGTGAGTATATCGAGGCTTTTAAGTACATTGTCGAGGTTATCCAAGGGCTCGCCCATACCCATATACACAGCGTTGGTAAGCTGCTCGCACTCGTCAATGCTGCAGAACTGGTTAATGATTTCGCCCACACTGAGGTTAGCCCGAAAACCTTGCCGCGCAGTCATACAGAAGCGGCAACCCATGCGGCAGCCCACCTGTGACGATACACATAGCGTAGCTCGTTCGGCCTCGGAAATCATCACCGCTTCCACCGCCTGATGATTAGATGTAGGAAAAAGAAATTTGCGTGTTCCATCAGCAGAACTTTGTACCATAGAATAGCTGCGGCATCCCACTTGAAATTGTTCATTCAGCAATGTGCGTGCAGCTTTTGAAAGATTTGTCATCTCATCTATAGAGCCCACGTGCTTTTTATAGAGCCAGTCGGCCAATTGTTTTCCGGTGAATGCCGGAAGACCCAAATCCTTAACCAAGGCAGTTAATTCGTCCAGTGTTTTGCCTAAAAGTACATCTTGCATATTTATCTAAGGTATGGAGATTGAAATTTTTACAAAATTAAAAATATTTTTTGAAAAAAATTTGGAAAGTGAAAAATGTTTTTTATCTTTGTAGTGAAAATGTACACCTAAACCACTTGTTATGGAAAAGATCCGCCACTCGTTTCTCATGGCGTTCTTAGCTTTGAGTTTTTTTTCAATATCTTCCTCTGCCCCATGTATAGGAAAGGAACTTAATTCATTTGGAGTATCTGCCTTGGCGTTCCTCATGAATGCAACAATCGTTAAACAGGAATTTATGCGTCGGATGAAAGAAAGCGGCGTTATGCTCGTTATTATAGACCTCGGAAAATCATTCCAAAAAGTTGCTCGCTTCATGGGCGAGGATGCCGCTTTTATTGAATACAAACAAGGCCTGCCATTAGGTATTAATCCCTTTAATGGTTCAAGAGTAGATGTGTTACAATCCGGGAAACTCGATGTGCTGGCCAAGTTTGTTTTTGCCCGCTTAGGCGCTCCAATAGACAATTCAATAAGCATAAAAACGAATAAAAAGAAGGTAACGGGCGTGGTTTGTTGTTTGGTTTTGCTACTGGCCACTTGCTTGGCTGCTCCGCGCCTGTTTTTCCCTTTATCAGTTAAAAGGCCTGCACCCGCCACCGCTTCCCGA
This sequence comes from Prevotellaceae bacterium, assembly GCA_031254635.1. Lineage (GTDB taxonomy): Bacteria > Bacteroidota > Bacteroidia > Bacteroidales > UBA932 > UBA932. Next base: position 7,452 of record JAIRUB010000053.1, read on the forward strand.
CAAGTCGCGGTGGCGGACAGAGGCGCTGTTTTTATCAACACAGCCAATTAGCAGGAGAGGCGAAGACTCAGCTACCCTTTCACTAACACACTATAATAATCCACCTAAGGCCGTGGATTCTGCCGCGGCCTTATTTTTCAATGATTTACGGTTAATGATTTGAAGAAACGATTTGTATCAAACTTCCACCTTCATCAACTCTTGTCATTTTATTGGGGAGGGACAAGACACAAAGCGGGCTGAGTATGTCATTTTTCAAAGTGAACAAGGTATCTGACTTGAATTATTCATACTATTTGATAAAATACTGATAATCTGAGTTTAAATAGAAAAAAGATTTTATGATAATTTTAGTTTATGGATTAAAAACACATATAATCAATATCCTCTATGCTGTATGTATTTGGTATAATTCGGTTGTTAAATAGTACGACCGGAGTTCCCGTAAATTTTTGTTTCTTACACCATGTATCTTGCTCTTTCAAGACATCCTTGACAAAAGTATCAGTACACGATAATACAGTCGCTTTCTTTTTGCTTGCAGGATAGTTATTTACATAATTTTGTAGGATGTCTGAAAAGCGTTTAGGGTCTTGGAAATAAAAACTTAACAAGTTACAAGAAATAGGATAAGAATTCGGATATCTCTCCCTATTTAAAAGGAATATGACACCTATTTTAGTACTCTCTTTTGATGATAGAAATGACAATAGTATTTTTAGTTCATTAATACAAATATTACACGTTGGACTGAAGATTACAGTGATACAATCTTTTGCGTTAGGATTCCCAAGTTCTATCATGCGAACATCTTTGGTGGATATAATTTCCTGTTGTTGAAATAGAAGGCTGACGATATTTTGATTATGTTTAAGCTTAAGATACCGCCTTTCAAGCGAAGGAGCGTGGGTTTTTGCCTCGATATAGGGTTTGACGAGAATGTATGTTCCTGTAATAGATATAGCAATAAGTGAAAAATACGCAATATTGTGATAATCTGCTAATATTGTGAAGTCTATTTTAGGAAAAAACAAGATGCTGACCAAGAACAAGATTGTTAGAACAGCCTGTACACCAAGGCATAATGGGCACCAACTGTCGGTTATAAATTTCTGGTAATATATCGAATAGAAAACATAGCCAAATGCAGGAATAGAGGCGAGACAGGCAATGGCATTGGCGAATGTTACAGGTAATATTAAGACAGAAAATAGAAGCACTGTAAGTATCCCGAAAAAACCTACAGATTAAAAATGTACTAATTAAAAACAATTTTAACTTTGTAGCATGAAAAGCACAAAATTCACAGAAACACAGATTACCAACTCCTTAAAGGAGTATGAAGCCGGCAA
>JAIRUB010000062.1 GCA_031254635.1 Prevotellaceae bacterium
GGGCACAGCCTCGCCGAACCATACGATGTGCGGCCGCAACTGCGAGCCTTCTGGGCACAGCATGCCTTCCTTCAGCTCCCAGCCGTCCAATTCTACCACGTAATCATCGTCGATGGTACTGCGCACTTTCTTCAGCTCGCCGTGCAGGTGCAACACCTGCGTAGAGCCTGCCCGCTCGTGCAAATCGTCTACGTTCTGGGTAATGATGTGCACCTTGAATTGCTGTTCCAAGCGCACCAACCAACGATGGCCCTCGTTAGGTTCCACATCGTGTAGCTGTTTGCGCCGTTGGTTATAGAAGTTAATTACCAGGGGACGGTTGCGTTGCCAGGCCTCAAAGGTGGCCACATCTTCGATACGGTGCTGCTCCCACAGTCCGCCGCTATCGCGGAAGGTAGAGATGCCGCTTTCAGCGCTAATGCCCGCGCCGGATAATGCTACGATAGTTTTCATAGAGTTAAAAATGAACAATGAACAATGAATAATAAGTAGTTAAGGGTAGTTAAGAGCAGTTATAAAAAACCTTATTTTCAAGCACGAAAGATAAAGGATATGGAGTAAATACACAAATCATCTAAATAAATCGGGAAGTTAAAAAAATGAGCCTGTGAAGAATTTTGTGTAAATGTATCTTTTGCGATGTAAGGATTCATAGTATTAATTTTGGTCAAAGATAATAATAAATTGGTTAAGTATTACTCCCCAGTTTCGGATAGGCATAGTCCACTTTTTTCGATATTTCTAATTGCCAGGTAGACAGATTTTAATGCGGCGCTATCATCTGGGAAAACAGTTTTTATTTTGGTATATTTACGGATTCGCCTGAACTTAATCTGACTGAAAAAATGTGGGCAAGATTGAAAAGAGCCTTTACCAATAAATTGTTTAAATCGCTCGAAGAAATCAGTTCGTTTATTGATAACGCTTCCAATGAAATCAACAAAGACATCGTAATATCCACCTGTGCTTACAAATATATATTTTTTGACCCATTCTGGAATGAAATATAGATCACTTTTGTATTATTGGATAGCTTGGAACGGATCCCACTCCTGTGAAAGTGCAAAGAGATAATCCTTCCTTCCATTGTATTGAAGCGCTTTAGCAATCTCTTCTTCTGTTTTTCGGCAATTAAAATGTCTGTGTTTGGCAAGTTGCCAACCGCTGTGTTTACCGCCGATAAATGCTTTGATAATACTTTGTCCCGTAAGACCTACAATATCACGCACCACTACATCCAATCGCATGTTCATCAGCCGAAGATATTTCTGCATCCTTTTGCTGCAGTTTGCTACCTGGTTCAACAGATTGTTTCGATGGCGGGAATAGGTGCGGACAGTGTCCGTGTCACTGTCCGGCAAAAAACTTGCGCTGAGTAATCCCAGCGAATGGAGTTTTTGTATCCACTGACAATCTTTGATCTCTGTCTTCTTCCCCTTGATGTTTTGGTCTGTCTGCCATTAACCAATATTACATCAAAGCCTTGGCCAATAAGGGTAGAAAACAGATTCTGCCAATAAGTGCCTGTTCTCTCCATCGCTATGGATGTAACGCCTTTTGAAAGAAGCCATTCACACATAGCAAGCTGGTCTTGACTGTAAACGCCAAATTCTTTTACGTCCTGTGAATTTTGACCAACCGCTACCCAATGGCTTCGGTTTCCAATATCAAGATTATTCATAATGTTATTTTTTACAGTATTTTCCCGATACTTAGCCCGCCTCTTAGTCTTACTTTCACTTTCAGCACTCTTGTCTTGGAAAGGACTATTTACTATATCTTCACTGCCAAGAATATTCATATCTAATTCTGCAATCCATTTTAGTTCCAAAATTCGTGGTTTTTCCCTAAAACCAGTTACTTCACAATGAATTATGTCTCCGTCTTTTAATATATTTTTAACTTTTCGAGCCCTTTGCTTACTTCCAAAAAAGGCATCGTTTTTTTCTAAGTAAATTTTTCCATTATACTTCCCCTCGACTAAAAACTTTATCATATTTTCGGCTTCCCGAACAACGCTCACCAAAACTATCTGACCCACTAAACTTTGTGGTATTTCATTATTCCAATCAAGCATTTCATTGGTTTGAGAGTAAAGCAATCGTCCCTCTTTATTTACTCCTTGATAAAGTATCTCTATTTCATCTCCAACTGAACACATAGAAAATAATTGGGAGGAGGCAAAATGCGATTTATTCATGTATCCAACAAAGGAACCACATTTCCAATCAAAATGATAGCCTATTTCGATAAATACTCCTCTTTCCGTTCTTTCTATAATTATTCCTCTGTAATTTTTCCCAATTAGTAATGTGGTTTGTTTCGGTAAAGGGTGAAAGGTACGGGGTACCGGGTTATCGGTTCAAGGTTAACTGTTAACTTGTAAACCGTAAACTAAAAATCGCATATCCTGATACTTTTCGTGCGAGTAGTTGACACATCATTTGGGTACATTGTTCTTCGCACGACACACCCACGCACATGCCTACCTAAGGTTCTGCAAGCTCCACTCCGGGCTACATATATATTTCCCCTTCAGTGCACAACAGCTCGTATCCCGTACCAAGCACCCTTTAGCTTTTACCAAAAAATATCGCTTAACGCTCCACAAGAACGCCTTCTTCGCCCTCGCGGTTAAGGAGCGTAAGGTGATACTCGTGAACTTTGCCCTCGCGCAGTACAGTAATGTCAACCTGTTCGCCAGGGAGGCAGCGGCCAATGATTTCCATCATCTCGGCGCGGCTGTTCACCTCTTTTCCGTTAATGGCCAGCAATACATCGTTTGCCTGTACGCCTGCCTTATGAGCAGCGCCATTGCGCAGCAAAGCGCCCAAGGCTACCCCGCGCTCCAACTGCTGTTCCCTGCCAAAACGATTGCCCATCTCGGCCGCCACGCCAAGGTAGGCTCGTTGCGCTACGCCGTATTGAATGATGTCGACAGTTACTTTTTTGGCTATGTTCGCAGGAATAGCAAAAGAATAACCCGCATAAGTACCGGTGTTGGAAGCTATGGCGGCATTGATGCCTATCAGTTCG
>JAIRUB010000141.1 GCA_031254635.1 Prevotellaceae bacterium
GAAATATATTTTGACAGAATCAGCCTTAGCCAAATGGATATTCGCTCGGTTAGGCGCCAACTGGGGGTGGTGCTGCAATCAGGTATGCTTCTAGCGGGAAGTATTTTTGAGAACATCGCCGGGACGAACCCCAATATTTTGCAAAATGATGCTATGCGGGCGATAAAACAGGTCGGCATGGAAGAAGATTTAAAACAAATGCCTATGGGCCTACATACCATGATTTCCGAAGGCGCCAGCACGATTTCCGGCGGGCAAAGACAAAGGTTGTTAATTGCCCGGGCATTGGTGGGGAACCCCAAAATACTATTCTTTGATGAGGCAACCAGCGCCCTTGACAACAGAACGCAAAAAATCGTCAGCGACAGCATAAACCAGCTTAGGGCTACCCGTATTACTATTGCGCATCGGTTAAGCACTGTGCAGGAGTGCGACCGTATTATAGTTTTGGAAGGCGGCAGGATTACCGAAGAAGGTACTTACGATGAACTCATGAAGATAAACGGGACATTTGCGGCAATGGCAAGGCGGCAAATGGCATAGGAGGATATGGATGGAATTAAAGTTATTCGAAGTAAACCGATTTGCCGAATGCCCTATGGAAGAAAACCCTGAGGAAGAAACCTTTGCCCAAGATTGGGAGTCGCTGCTTAGTAGCCATACCGGGATGCCCTGGCAGCTTCTTCGTGAGATGTGTGTAGAGTTAAATTTCCCTGTTAGTGAGGGTCAGAGTAAAAACCCGGAACTTTTGACGGCGCTAAAACGTGGCATACTGCCCTCATCCACAAAGGGGGCATGGGTGCCTGCAGAGCCAGAGAAAATCCGCATATATCTTCATCCGACCCCAGTAGGCCGCATCCCGGTTATTGAATGCGAATCTGACAAGGATTTTATTCATTTGCAGCAGAGCCTGGTCTACCGCTGCGAACCGCGCCCTGTGCCGGATTCCCGAGGGGCGACTATTATAAAGAATTATAACAATTGGGCTAGAATAAACATGCACCGCAAGGACCAGAAGGCCGATATCCTTTTATTTCCAGCTTTTTACCGTGACTATATCATATTGCTTTCCCATAGATACTACAGCGGCGTGTCGCCGGAAGTTTTTGGCCTTAAAAGTACGGACTGGCGAAAAAAATCTCTCTTACTGCGCCGTGAACACGAAGCAGCCCACTATATGACTCAACGTTATTATCATTCCACGAAAAATGAAATCCATGACGAAATTATCGCGGATTTTATGGGCTTGACAGCGGCTTTTGGTGAATATGATCCGATTAAATTCTTTACTTTTTTAGGGCTTGAAAACTATCCAAAGTATCGTATGGGCGGCAGGCTGGAAATTTATTTGTCTACGGATGTAGATGAGTTCGGCTTGCTGTGCGCAACCTTGATGCATGCTGCACAAAACATAGCTGTATATTACAAGAAAAATAGGCAAAATCGAATAAAAATGTTCCATACCCTCTGCCGGACATCGGTAGCGGATATGGCGAGGGGAAGCTTTGCATGATTAAGACTGTTGTGCAACCAATAAAAGATGATTTTGAGGAAGTATTCAAAGAACAATTCCCGATTGTCTATGGATACATATACTACCATATAAACAACACAAATGATGCAGAAGATTTGACAGCAGACGTGTTTACCCGGGCTTTTAGATATTGGTATAGTTATTCCCCTGAAAGGGGCAGCAGGGGTGAATGGATAGGTGGAATTGCACGAAATACGGTAAAAACATATGCTCAGAAAAAAGTGTACAGCTTTCAAACTATCGAATTATCCGAATTTATACCCGCAAATACTGATGTAGAAGCTGTCTGCCTTCGTAACGATGATATAAGAAGGGTTTTTGCACAAATTGCTACATTGCCGGAATGGCAACGCAAACTTCTGATAATGAAATTTTTTTGGAATTGTTCCAATAAGGATATTGCCAAAGTTATGAGCATGAGCGCGAGTAATGTAGGCGTAACACTGCATAGGATTATCAAGAAACTTCAAACAAGCCTGCAAAAGTATATTTCGTAATCATGCAATTGAGTATAGCAGACGAAAAAGGAGAAGAATTTAATGGGACCTGGCTTTGATGTTATACTTATGTGGACATTCGCAGTGTCTTTGTCAGGCATAATGACTGTGCTAATTTGCGCTATAACCTTGAAACGCAAGTATTCAATAACAGCAACCCTCGTGGGCTATGCGGTTGCATATGTCGGCGGCTTCATCATAACATATTTACTCTACTATGACAATATAGCAGGCGATTTTGGCGGGATTATTGTTATGCCGGTGTTGATTTGGGTAGCTTGCCTGCTACTTAATACTGAACATTGGTCGTCAAAATGGTTTGTGGCGATAATGGCGACGCTTGTTTCTAATATATTAACTTTTTTTATCTGTGGCCCGATCATCAGTTTAATTGATAAAGCGCCAGACCCATACAGTATTGGTACTATTTCATTATTTATAGGATTAAAAGTTGCTTTGCTTATCTTGCTGTTTACCCTTTATAAAAAAAAGCTGCGGGATAGAGTGTGGGCAAGCATCAATATTCTAGACGGCGAGCTGAGCAACTCGTTGTCCATTGCGCTAGTATCATTTTTAGGGTTTTGCATGATCAATGCCATTACCGATGGTATTGGAATAACCCCTACATCCCTAATAATACGCCAGCTCGATCAAGTAATTAAGATTGGCAATGTTGAACTCAACTATAATATCATCGTATTTTACGGCATCATCAGTATAATTTTTGTTTTTTGGTTTTGGCAAATACTGTCTACAGTTAGTCGCTCTACCAACGTATTTAAAACGAAAACAGGATTAAATGTTGCCAGAAAGATACAGCAGGATATGCTACCCCGCGAACTCCCTGCATTATCTAACCGCCCCGAATTTGAAATTCATGGCAGTATGCATCCAGCCAAGGAAGTCGGTGGCGATTTCTATGATTTCTTTTTAGTAAATGAAAATACCCTTGCCATAATCATAGCTGATGTTTCTGACAAGGGCGTACCTGCCGCGTTATATATGGCTATTACTAAAACCATTATTAAAAGCAGCGCAATATCCGGTAAGAACCCAAAAGAAGTCTTTGAAACAGTCAATAATATCCTCTGCGAAAATAACGAAACCGGCATGTTCGTAACGGCGTTCTTGGGATATCTCGATATTTCAAGCGGAAAATTTGTTTATGTCAATGCCGGGCATAACTTACCGTTGCTGCGCTCCAAAAATGGAAATTCCTCCGGTAGGCGCTTCGAATGGCTAAAAGCAGATGCTGGTTTTGTGCTAGCTGGGATGAAGGATACATTTTATAAGATGCATGAGATCAGCCTTAAACCCGGAGACGAAATATTCCTTTATACTGATGGCGTAACCGAAGCTATAAACCGCGAAGAAGAGCTATTTGGCGACCGTCGCCTGTTTGAAACAGTAAATAGTTGTGTTGATTTGCCGTTAAGCGAACTTATCTTATCTGCAAAGCTTAAAATCGACAAATTCGCTAGTGGTACAGAGCAGGCCGATGACATAACCATGCTTGCTTTAAGGTATTAAGTGTGCAAAAGAGATTCTACGAAAATCGGAGAATTTCGCTGAAATAAAAAAAAGAAGGAGGTGATCAATATGAAAAAATCAAATCAGTTTATTATTTTAACCTGTATAATTAGCTGGATTGTGGCAGGGGCGGCAATTTTGCTTGGTTTGCGTATTAGTAATGCGCTTGCCTACACGGTTTTTGCTGCTGCCTATATGTTTTTGCCTGCTATCTGCGCAATAATCCTTCAAGCAACCCACAAAGAAAAGCCGTTTAGAAATTTGAACATTTCTTTTCGGCTTAACTGGTGGTTCCTTGCTGCGGGAATAACGCCGGTTGCTCTTGTCTTTTTGACACTGGGGATAAACATCTTGTTTCCAAATATCTCTTTTTCTGCAGGTGCCGAAGGGTATCTTGCCTCTTTGCCTGCCGAAGCTGCGGAAGGGGCCGCTAAACAAATATCACAGTTTCCGCCCGCAATTTTCATGCTTATTCAAATAGTAAACGCACTGATTGCCGGGTATACCATTAATGCCTTATTCGCGTTTGGCGAAGAATTGGGCTGGCGCGGTTACTTACTCAGAGAATTGAAAAACAAGAAATTCTTGCATGCTTCGCTTATTATTGGCTTAGTATGGGGATTATGGCATTTTCCCTTGATTTTGCTAGGACATAATTATCCGCAGCATCCCGTGGCAGGCGTGGGAATGATGATGGTCATGTGTGTATTAACGTCGCCGGTTATGATTTATATTGTGATAAAATCGAAATCGGTGATCACAGCGGCAATTTTTCATGGAACATTCAATGCCATTGCCGGAATTGGCGTATTTTTTCTCGTAGGCGGCAATGATTTAACAAACGGGGTAACAGGGGCTGCGGGATTTATAGCTTTGCTTTTGTTGAGCCTTGCCTTTTTTCTGTACGATAAGTATCTTACCAAAGAAAATGTTTTCACCAAGTCGATAGTATAAGCTATTTCCAAACTCTACGGAGCGTTTATTGTTTTTCTTTCTCCATAAATCTATACGAGAGGTGAATACTATGAAAATTAAAGTGCTTCAAAATGAAGAAAAAACTACTCTTACTCTGACAGGCAGGTTGGACGCAACTACATCCCAGGCTTTGCAGGATGCCCTTATGCCTCATTTGGGCAAAAATAAGCATGTTGAACTTGATTTAGCCAAACTAGCTTATACTTCATCCGCAGGGTTGCGTGTATTGCTTATGGGTGAGAAGACAGCTAAGGCGCAAGAAGGCAGGCTAACACTTGTGAATGTAACCCCTGAGGTTATGGAAGTATTTGAAATGACGGGGTTTTCCGGAATTCTGCATTTTGAATAAACAGTGCGACTCTAAGATAGCGAAGGGTGAAAGAGATGAATAGTGACTTAATGGTAGAAAAATATGCGATTATGAAAGAAACTAAAATTGAGGCAAAAGTAGGAAATCTAGAGGCCGTGCAAAATTTTATATCGGAAGTACTAAAAGCCGCCTCGGATTGTCCTGCGAAATTGCAGAGGCAAATCATTCTGGCGGTGGAAGAAATTTTTGTTAATATAGCACTCTATGCGTATAGTCAAAACGTGTGGGCTACGAGTTCGCAAAACAAACAACCGGTTGCGGAGGCTGGCATTGTAACAATCCGCATAGCCGTTAGCGATGAAATTATAATTGAGTTTATGGATAGTGGCATTCCCTTTAACCCACTAGAAATAGACGAGCCAAATCTTACGTCGAGTACAGAAGAACGTGAGATTGGCGGGTTGGGTATTTTTATGGTGAAAAACTTGATGGACACCATAAAATATCGGAATGAGGATAATAAGAATATTTTGATACTAGCTAAGAAAGTGGCAAAATATTCTTATCCGCTTAATTTTCCGGTGGGTGAGGTTCGATGGTAGTTGTCGGCGGTGTTTGGTTGTGGTAAGAATTTGTTAAAAACACATTCTTACCACTTAATACTAACAACCCAAAGATTGACATTGCCACCACCAGATACCTCATCGAGAGCATCAAGGCTTAGCTCTTCACCTTCCGTATAACTGTTTTGCGTTTTTCTTAGCATCGCTCCGTACTCTTTGAGTTCATCCAACGTAAAATCGTGACCAAGAGCGTTGATTTCCTTTAGTGCTACGTTAGCATCAAGGCCTACCAGTTTTCTTGCACGTTCCTGATTAGCGTTCAGAATTTCTGATAGGATTTCTACTTTTTCTTGTGCAATCATTGTTTGCCCCCCTTTGCTTAAAAACTTGAAAAGCCATCTTCCTCTCAAACACTAATTCTTCTATATTTTAACTACCTCCTTTAGAGAATAACATTACATGTTTTTTTAAGAATCTGCCTTTCCCTTTTTTTCTATTACTGCATATGATTATGTAATGAATTTCAAGAATTCAAGTAGTTTTTATAAAGTAGTTTTAAGGTTTCGCTAAGTCATGATGGATAACACTTATTACTACAGGGGGTGTAAATAAACCCATGTTTATAAACAGGTGCCTCTGATTTAGCAAGCATTTCTGGTTGTTGATTTGCAATTTTTCGTAGGTTTATGGACACCCCTACACCAATTTTGCAAAATACGAAATCCACAAAACAGGCAGAACGGCAACGACTAGAGTTCCGGCGCGATATTAAAAATATTCTGAAAACATATTCAGTGCTCCAGTAATAAGATTTCATTTCGCTCGAAATCTTGCACGAAATCTTGTTTGAATGAAGCTTCGCTAAAGCATATTTGTATATTGCGAGGATACGCATATGATTGTTACAGAATTAGTCATAGAGAATAATGAGGTTGAGGAGTTGGTAGAGGAGTTATTGGGCGACTGCACCCTTCCGACTTTTCTATTTGAAGAAGAAAAATATCAACGAGTCATTATTGGAATAAAAGAAGACAGCACTTATGTAGGTATAGCTTATGGTGTTATCAAACATAGAACAGATTTATTTTTCCTTCATTTTTTATATGTCAAAAAAGAATATCGCAATTATAAAATTGTTGTTTGCTTACTGGAATCTGTGCTGAAAAACGCCTTGGATGTAACTGGGGCAAATAAGGCTATATGGAAATATAGCATAAATGGAAATGAGAACGACCTTCGCCCCAAACTTTTAGCGGAGCTTCCATTTTGCCAGATGATAGATAATGTGAGAATAAGACAATATAGGACAGCAGCAAAGGATTTTGAATACTTGAAAAACAAGATTTCTTTATATAAGCCTCAGCGTTGGAAAGAAAGAGGGTATAATGTAATTAAGTGGTTTGAATGCAGCGAAGAATTGAAAGATATAATACGCGAAAAGGAGAAAATCTCAGAACATGAAAGAAATTATTTATCCCCGTTTATTGAGAAAGAAGATAGCAGCTTGAGGATATTGGACGAACGCACTTCATTTATTCTTACTAGAAATAATACGTTGGAACCTATAGGATGGATATTGTGTCAGCAAATCTCTGAAAAAGAAGTAAAGATGCGTCGTTTTTACATGTACACAAAAGAAAGGGCAAGCTTAATTGGCGTTTCATTTGTTTCGTATGTACTAGAGGTTATTTCACTGTTTTATGATTATCTTTATTTCGATGTGGTTGAAGGAAATCAGCAGATGGAAAGGTTTGTTAATAATATCTGGAAACCTGTAGTTGATTTAAATTGTATTCAATGCAATTTAAAAATAAATCTTAAGGAGGTAATTAATGATGAATTGGAACCAGGAAGAAATGAACGAAGTATTCTTGAAGGTGCAGAAAATGGCAATGGTGGATCAGAATTTCAGAAATGAACTGGTTGTAAATCCCAAAACTGCAATTGAAAAGGTTTCAGGGAAGGAACTACCAGAGGGGTTCAATATTAAAGTGATAGAAAGCGACCCCGCTTATTCGGCGACTTTCGTGCTTCCAGACTTTATCGGCGAAGCTGTTGAAGCTGGAGACGAGTTTCTTGAGAATGTAGCAGGTGGAGCACCCATCTCGGTCTTACTCGTGTTTTCCGCATGTGCCGCAGCTATTGGTGTAAGTAACTGTGCGGCAGATGCGTGCGGCGCTAGAATTAAAGTCTAAACGAGTAAATTTGAAAAGGATACCAAAACGATTGTCTGTCGCCATAAACAAGATAAATAAACCTGAGAGGAAGTATTGTAATGCAGTGGTCAAGATATAACTTAGTATTTAAATCAAAAAATAATGGCTGGCTTTTATACAATTCCGGCTCTAATTCGTTTGTGCAAATGGACGATGATACGGCGGAGTTCATAAAACAAATAAAAGCA
>JAIRUB010000144.1 GCA_031254635.1 Prevotellaceae bacterium
CGTTTATAAGCTCCTCCGCCAACAAAGGCTACAATAATCAATAAGAGAATTCCACTACCGGCTACCCGCGAAACTGTATCCATTTCTTCCCGTGAAAGAGAAGAAAAATACCAAACCAACAAGGCTAAAGCCAAGGTAATGCCGCCGAGCCATAAAATAATGGTGCGCTGAAATAGATTGATCTTTTGTTTGATAGCAACAACAATCAGTCCGGCAAGGGTAGACACGTAGGTGGCAAAGAGAATGGGCAGAAACACATCGGTGGGGTTCGCAGCTCCCTGCACCGCACGTAGCGCCATAATGCTGACAGGGATAATCATAAGGGAAGAGGTGTTCAGCACTAAAAACATAATTTGGGCATTGGAGGCGGTATCTTTCTTCGGGTTGAGTTCCTGTAAGCTGCTCATAGCTTTGAGTCCGAGAGGAGTAGCTGCGTTATCAAGTCCCAGCATATTGGCCGAAAAATTCATTAATATCTGTCCGGAGGCCGGATGTCCTTTAGGGATTTCGGGGAACAGTTTGCTGAAAAAGGGGCCTACGATGCGTGACAGGACATTGACGGCACCTGCCCGTTCGCCGATAGTCATCAGTCCTAACCACAAGGCCATTATGCCGGTAAGCGGCAGCGCAACGTCCATCACCGCTAATTTCGACATAGCAAAAGTGCTGTCAATAATGCGACTGAAAACTTCCGTATCTCCAAAGGCAAAAACAAAGCAAGCAACAGCAAAGGCTACCAAAAAAAAACCAATCCAAATTATATTCAGCATAATGTTTGGAATTAAGATTGTAAAGGTAGTGATTTTTTTGATTTACAGCTTTGCTTATTTATTTAATAGCAAAAATAAAAAACCAGGGCAATATGAGTCAATGTTGGACGGTTGATTGACTGTTGGCACATATTTTTCGATAGTAACGATTGCGGAATTAACGTTTGTTCCGACAATAATAAGAATCGTTACAGTTGTTCGATACTATATTGGCACCAAAACTCCGATTGCCCCGGTAAGTTGTATTTCCTATAATATTAATATTGTTTAATTTATAATTTAAAAATTTTGTTATCAGCATTATAACAATCATTAGCTGCCTGTATAGTTAGTGTTTTTGCTGTACTATTCGGTTCAAGAGTAACGATAAAATCGTATGGCAAGGCAGTAACCCCTACAAAATTGGGTGCTGTTACATTCGACACATTGGTTAATATCGTTGTTTGAAACCGGTAGTCAATATCAAACACATTGGTTACTGTACCGCTTGTTACTAATTGTGCCGATAGTTTATTGGTAAATAAACCTGTTAAAAAGATAATAAGAAATAGAAAATTCCTTACGATTAGTCGCATAGATATACCCATAATAGTATTCCTCTTAAGTAATAATATTATTTTGGAGAGAGATGTGTTTACTTCCAAAAATTCACGACAAATTTAGGAGTTTTTTTTCAATAACAAAAATATTTATCGTGAAAGAAACGAAATTAATGGACATGCAATAAAAAAGCGACAAAAGTACTACTTTCATCGCTTGGTTTGTGCTCCTCAGCCAGGACTTGAACCTGGGACCCCCTGATTAACAGTCAGGTGCTCTAACCAACTGAGCTACTAAGGAATTTTTTCAAAAGGGACTGCAAAAGTAGTAGAAATTTCCGAATTATGCAATACCTTTGTAAAAATTTTCTGTATATGGAAAAAAGGCTTATTAGCGGAATTTATAGGAAATCTCTTTTATTGATAGGAGAATCAGTAAATTACATTAATAAACACCTACCTAAATCCAAGGTTGTAGTTATTACCGATGAGAAGGTTTATAACTTATATCCGGCTTTTTTTCAGCCGTATGAAATTATTGTAATAGGCCGGGGGGAGCAAATTAAGAATCTAAGCACAATTGCTTATATTTATGAGAAATTTATTGAGTATGAGGTAGATCGTTCTACCTTTGTGCTTGGGGTCGGAGGAGGAGTGGTGTGCGATATAGCTGGTTTTGCTGCTTCTACTTATCTGCGTGGACTTTGTTTCGGCTTTGTGCCTACCACGCTTTTAGCACAGGTTGATGCAAGTATCGGTGGTAAAAATGGAGTAAATTTCAACGGATTAAAGAACAGAGTCGGCACTTTTAATCAACCCGGCTTTGTGCTGTGCGACCCTGCTTTCTTCCAAACTTTACCGGGAAAAGAGTTTCGTTGCGGTTTGGGCGAGATCGTTAAACACGCCCTTATTGCTGATGCCGAAATGTTTGAATACATGGAAAAAAATGTTTCAAATATTGTATCACGACAACCGGAAGTATTGCAACAGTTAGTAGCCGATTCGATGCGCATCAAGGCTGAGGTGGTTAACCGCGACGAAAGGGAGCAGGGCGAACGGCGCCTGTTGAATTTCGGACATACCGTCGGGCATATCATAGAAGAACGCTCTACGCTTACCCACGGAGAAGCGGTAGCAGCAGGAATGGTGGTGGCTGCCCGACTGTCGCAACAGCGAGGGATGTTATCGGACAATGCTTTTAATCGAATGATAACGCTGTTGAAAGCCTTGTCTTTACTGGTGGAGTGTCCCTTAACCAGCACTGAGATTATTGATGGTTTAGCTTGGGACAAAAAACGTGAAGGCAATGGCCTCTATTTTATCTTTCTTAAAGACATTGGCCATGCGGATATTGAAAAAGTGCCTCTGTCACAGTTAGAAGTTTTAATTAATGAACAATGAATAATGAATAACGAACAATTTACTATTAGGGGATTGACTATTTACTATTTATCGTCCCTAATTATGGCATGCCTTTTTAAATAGTCAATTATATAAATATGCATACCCTCTGTACTTCCATCCCCTCCTTGCCCCTTGCTCAAATTCAGCAATTGGTAGAAAAAGCCGATATGGCAGAAGTGCGGCTTGACCTTTTACGCCCGGCAGTAGAAGAAGTACAACAGTTATTTTCCGTATATGGGGAAAAAATGATTGCCACTTGTAGGTACGGGCATCACACGGAACTTGAGCGGACAGACTTGCTGAAAGCTGCCATTGATGCCGGTTGTGCTTATGTGGATTTGGAAATCGATGCCTCTGTTTTTTTTCTTGACTGCTTAATTCCTTACGCCAAAGCTAAAGGTTGTAAGTTGATTTTATCTTATCATAATTACAAAGAAACGCCTGAATGCGAAAGTTTGGAGTTAAATATTATTGAAGCAAGAGCTTGTGGCGCTGACATTGTAAAAATAGCTACAATGGTAAATATCCCTCAAGATATGGCGCGCCTGTTATCCTTGTATGGCCATCATCAAAATATAATTGTTATTGGAATGGGCGAGAAGGCAAAGATTAGTCGACCGGCTTCTTTGTTCCTTGGCGCACCTTTTACCTACGTGTCGCCTGATGGGGTAGAGGCTACTGCGCCCGGACAATTCTCCGAAAGTGAGATGCGGGAGCTGTTGCGAAAAGTGCCGTAATGTTTTTTATCCTTTTAGAGGCGACCCTAAAAGGTATAACCCAAAGTTAGGCGAGGGTATAATTGTGTTTTGTTACATAAATAATTTGCAGCATATATAACACCTGCTGAAAAAAAGATAAAGCGATTTTGTTCGACTTTAAAATTTATGCCGGTTGAACCATTAAGGCCCATACTAAGGTTGATATTATTTATAGTATCGTATAATACGGCTGGAACCTTATATGTCTCACCATTACTACCTATTTTATCTACCCAACCCGCATAACTATATATAATAGCATTTTTTGTATACGCCAACACTACTCCTCCCTCAATAAATGGACGGATAAAACCTTTATGATGAGTATACCTTATTCCCACCATCAAAGACAACAAACTTTGATTTGTAGTAAAACCCACATAACCTTGACTTGGCTTTACAGGATTACTTATTGGAAGAGGATGACCTGTCCAAGATAAATCAAAAGTTACACCTAATGAGTTATAATATTTTGGCACTGAAATATTTAATCGACAACCGATGATGGGGAAAAAATGGGAAATTCCATCAATTGTTGAAGCAAAAACACCACCATAAGCAGAAAATTTATATTCTGTATAATGCTTATCCGGTCTTGTTACAAACTCTACACAAGCTTCTCCTGTAGTACAAGTCAAATAGTGATAGTTTTTAGTAATAGAAATCATAGCATCATGAGAAAAAAGAATATCTTTCGTTTCTTTTTTCAATTCCGGAATATCCTTAAAGATATTTTTGATATCGGATTGATATTTTATGTCTTTAGCGATAAAATATTTAGTATCAAGAAATTTGTTGTCTGCAGTTTTTATAAATTCGTCTGGTTTCTTAGTAATATATCTCATTTCACCATTTTGCGACTCAAAAATATAATAATTGAGTTTGGTAATTACATCAGTATAAAAATATAAATTCATCATCCCCTGTACTAAATATTCTAAAAACACTGTTTTTTTTATCTCCTTTATCTCAATTTCGCAGGAAATATAATATCTTCCTTTTTCTGTAAACCGGAAGCCGACAATTTGTCCGGGGAAATAAGTTTCAACAGGGCTTGTTTCGGTTTTCTTAAATTTACATATGTGGGCATTCATCTGATCGATCCTGTAGTCAATCAAACCCACAATTGTATCGTTTTTGTTGGTAATAATATAACCTTGTTTGAAATTAGACTGGGCATATAATGTCCCGTAGCTTAACACAAGCAACGATGATAACAATACAGGTTTCATATTTAGGTTGGGTTAAAAAAAATAGTTAAAACAGAAATTAATTACTGTAAAGGTAATATTTTTTTTAAAACACACAAAACATCCTACCTCTTCCCCAAATAGCGCGCTGGCAGCAGGGCGGCAACAAAACCAATGGCGGAAACGGAAAGCGCTACCAATAACACATCGCTCCATAATATGCGCACAGGGTAAGTATCAACCAGCAAACTGTCCGGAACGGTTAACAGGCCGAAACATTGCTGCAAGTAACAGAGAAACAGTCCGCTAACAATGCCGCAAACCACGCCAAGTAAGGAAATCATCCAGCCTTCGAGTAAAAAAATCTGGCGAATTAGGCTATCATTGGCGCCCATACTTTTGAGAGTGGTTACATCATCTTTCTTTTCTATAATTAACATGGCTAAAGAGCCTAATACGTTACAAGAAATGATAATCACAATAAATAACAAGATGGCATAAATCATAGCCTTTTCCGACATCATCATCAGATATACCGATTCGTTTTGGAGGTAACGGTCCTTCACTACAAATTCATCGCCCAGTAGTTGCTGCACTCGTTTCATCATTTGTTGCTCGTTGATGCCTGCTTGCAAGCGAATTTCCACAGCGCTAACTTCATCGGTGTAGCTTAACAAACGGCGCATAAATGCTAAGGGAACAAAAACATATTTATTGTCGAAAATTTGCTCAATAGAAAAGATGCCGGCGGGGTATAAAACACCGCGATTCAATGCTTCCGCTGGGCTCAGGATATTAATACTGCCTGCGCGTTTGGGAATATAAACTTCTAATGGGTCAAGGAAATAAATACCAACCCTCAGTTTGGCAGCTACAGCGCTTCCCAGCACTGCTTGCTCAATTTCGCCGGTGTGTAAAGAAAATTCGCCGATATGTACAGCATTTCTAACCGGAGTAGTAGCTTCAAACAGGCTATCCACGCCTTTCAGGGTTACAATATCCTGTTTATCGCAGTATTGCAGGAGTACATTCTCTTCTATAATCTCACAAAAGGAAGCTACTTCGGGCAGGGTGCGTAATTCGTCAAAAGCGGCGGTGTGCGGGGAAAACACCTTTCCCTTGGCCGGCGTAATGCGCAAATCGGGGTCAAAGGTGGTATGGAGCGATTTCACCAAGTCGTCGAATCCGTTATATACCGAGAGCACTACCACTAAGGCTAAGGTTCCCACAGCAATGCCCACTACACTAATCATCGAAATAATATTGATGACATTGTGCGATTTTTTGGCAAACAAGTACCGGCGTGCAATAAAAAGCGCTAATCTCATTTTTTTAGCAATTCGTCAATATGATCCACATAATCAAGCGAATCGTCAACAAAGAAAGTCAGCTCCGGCACAATGCGCAGTTGCTTGCCGATACGCTTGCCTAACTCGCCGCGCAGAGTTCGCGACTGGTGTTCTATGCTATTCATTACTTCTTTTGCCTTCGACGAGGGGAAAATACTCAGGTGTACCCGTGCCAAGGCCAGGTCGGGACTCACACGCACGGTGGTTACTGTTATCATAGCGCCTCCATACATAGCCATTCCCTGCTGCCGGATAATTTCGGCCAAATCTTTTTGCAATTGCTTTCCAACCTTCTGTTGTCGTGTGCTTTCCTGTTCCATATACAAAGTATTTTAAATAACAAAGATACTGTTTTTTTAGCAATTAATCATTAATCATTATTTTTCTTATCTTTGCAAAAAATTATCTTATGAAAGAAACCGTACTCAGCGGCATCAGGCCTACCGGCAACTTGCATCTTGGCAATTATTTCGGCGCTTTGCGTAATTTTATCAAAATGCAGTACGAGCATCAGTGTTTCTTTTTTATAGCCGACCTTCATTCGCTAACCACCCATCCGAAACCCGACGATTTTCACGGCAACGTACGTCGCGTTTTAGCCGAATATTTGGCGGCAGGATTAGACCCTGAGGTAGCTACTATTTTTGTACAAAGCGATATTCCGGAAGTTTCGGAATTGTATGTGTTATTAAACATGTTAGCCTATAAAGGCGAATTGGAGCGCACGGCCTCGTTTAAAGAGAAGGTGCGCAAACAGGAAGATAATGTTAACGCAGGGCTCCTCACTTATCCCGTGTTGATGGCTGCCGATATTTTAATACACCGTCCCACTAAAGTACCTGTGGGCAAAGACCAGGAGCAACACTTGGAAATGACTCGAGTGCTTGCCCGCCGGTTTAATAATTTGTATGGGCAAGAAATTTTCCCTGAGCCCACAGCCTTTAATTTCGGTAGTGATTTATTGAAAATCCCCGGCCTCGACGGTTCCGGAAAAATGGGAAAGAGCGAGGGCAACGGCATTTTCTTAGCCGACGATGAAAAGACTATCCATAAAAAAGTAATGAGAGCAGTAACCGGCAGCGGTCCTACCGAACCCAATAGCGCCATGCCTGAATCAATACAGAATATCTTTACCTTGTTGCGCGTAGTTTCTACCCCCGACACCGTACAGTATTTCCTCGACAAATACAATGATTGCAGCATCCGGTACGGCGATTTGAAAAAGCAATTGGCAGAAGATATTTACAAACTGACGCTTCCTATCCGCGAGCGGATTGAGGCCATCAGCGCCGATAATGACTATTTACACCGCATAACCAAACACGGCGCCGAAAAAGCCCGCGAGAGCGCACAGGCTACTTTGAAATTAGTAAGGGGAGCGGTGGGGATTAAGAGGTTTTAATCAATCACACTCCAGTTTTTAGCTGTGGCTATGGTCGGATTATATCCGGCTTGGGTTACTCCCGAATTATTTCTTACATCTATACCGCCCATGGTTTTTCCGGTTCTGTCGGGCAAATCGTTGAACAGGGTATTCAGCGCTCCTGCATTCAGATTGTTATCCTGACAATACAGGTTTCGCAGCACAATGTTTTCACTGATGTCTAATGAAGATAATTGATTATCGTTGCAATGCAGAGATTCGAGTACAGTACATTTTGATACATTTAAGGATGTTAATCGATTGCCTTGGCAATACAGGTATTTCAACATAGGGCTTTTGTTGACACTCAACGATGTTAATTGATTATTTTGGCAACCTAATTCTATCAATTCAGTATTTTTACTAAGGTCTAATATGGTTAATTGATTGTCGTAGCACATCAATTCTTCCAGCGCAGTATTTTTACTAATATCTAAGCCTGTTAAACGGTTACCGATACATTTCAACTTTACCAATGCGGCGTTTTTGCTAAGGTTCAAACTTGTTAAATGTTCGTAGTTGCAATTCAAATATTTTAATGAGGGGCAAGCGGTTACGTCCAAAGCAGCTACAACCCCGCTCCGGTCAGTAGCCAATCCGGTGACTTTGTTGTTAGCTGTGATGGTAATGGTTTTCGTATTCGCAGTAGTGTAAGTGTGTGAAAATTCGTATTCGTAAATAAATCCTAAGTCGGGAGGGTCGATAAGTAGTGTTCTTTCGCTTTCGCCGTCACCCCAGTCAATGGTTGTCCAGCCGGTGCCAATGATACAAATCACTATCTCGCCATTAATGGTGGTTGTCATGGTAATCCGGTTATCTTCATGTTTTACGGTACTTTCAGAACATGATATAAAGGCAACTATAAATACAAATGCTGCTACAATGTATGGGAGATACTTGTTCATGACAATATTATTTTATGATATCAAATTATGATACCACAAATATACATCAAAAAATGATATTTTCCAAATTTATCATACTTTTGGATAAATAGCGTTGGGAAAATAGTCCAAAGAATGTGTTTCTCCATCGAATACGATAGACACCACATCTAATTGTACTTCCATACTAAGCCTATAATACTTGACATAAGCATTGGCGGCCGCAATGAGGTTGCGCTCCTTTACGCGGTCGATGCTTTGATATGGTTGCTGAAAGAACGAGGTGGTGAGCGAACGTACTTCCACGATATGAAGTCGGCCCTCTTTTTCGGCAACAATGTCAATTTCTTTGTGCCCCATGCGCCAATTGGTGTTGCGAATGGTAAAGCCCTGTTCGAGCAGATAGTCAACAGCTAATTGTTCAGCCCTTTGACCGGTTTCTTGTTTAGTGGCAAACATAATAAAATAAAAATTAAGAGTGGTAAAAATTACATTTTAAAATCAATAGCAACGAAGTCTTTATTTACTGAAAACTTCATAGAACTACCGAAAGGTAGGGCTAAATTCGGCTTTTCGTGCCCTGCCGGAAAGGCATAAGCTACCGGAATATTCAAGTCTTTTACTTGTTCGGCAATAATTTCATAAGCGGTTTTTCCAAAGGGCGTTTCACCGTCTTTTATATTGATAAATTGCCCTACCAACAAACCTGTAATACCGTTCAACTTTCCGCTTCTGCGCAGGTGAACCATCATGCGGTCGATAACATACAGCGGCTCATTAATATCTTCTAAGAAGAGAATTTTCCCTTCGGTATTCCATTCGTCGGCAGAGCCGGTAAGGTGTGCTATGATGGACAGATTACCGCCCACAAGCATCCCTTGCACTTCTCCGCAACAATTGAATGGATGTGGCGGGAGTTCATAGTGCAAAGCCTCACCAAATAAGGCCTTGCGCAAGCTTGCCATAGTACCATCGTCTTGCCCGTCAAGCGGAAAATGAGCCGACATGGCGCCGTGAATGCTCGCCAAACCCAAACGATGCCAACGGGCATGCAACACCGTAATATCACTAAAGCCTACCAGAAGTTTAGGCATCTTCAATAAAGGGGAAAAATCAATATCGTCAATGATACGACTGCTGCCGTAGCCGCCGCGGGCGCAAAAAATTGCTTTTATTTCCGAATTATTGATGGCCTGCTGAAAATCTTCCCTCCGCAAATCATCAGCACCGGCAAAGGTATAATCTTGGGCATACACGTGTTTTCCTACCACGGGATGCAAGCTCCAACGCTTCAAGGCATATAGGAGCGGATCAAGTACACCCTCAGCTAATCTTCCGGCAGGAGCTACAACGGCAATCTTGTATCCGTGTTTCAAATAGTTTACGTTCAGCAACATAAAGAAAACAAATAATGAAACAAAGTTAGGAAATTTATCGGCGGCAACAAAGAAAAACAGGTAATTATATATAAAAAAATAGACGTATATTCGTGCCATGCCCCAAATATTTTTATATCCCCCGCTTTTATTTTCTTTGCGGAGTTCTCTAACATACAGGCATAATAAGTTTACCGCTTTTTCAACAATTTCTTTACTGCCGATTCCAACGACTCTGAGGGGTCAATAATCGTATAATCCTGCCAAAAATTTTCATCATAAAAATTCCGTACGTTATCAGAATAAACCTGACTTTTCTTAAAGGCAGGTTTGCCGGAAGGTAATTCCGCTACTTGTTTTATTCCTGTTATTACAGCCTCAGATACTATAGTATATTTTGTGGAAAAGAACCTGCGTTTCCAATCACATTTGAATTGCATTTCGTTCCTTGTATAATAGAGATAGCTTTTCCCATTGTGCTGCTTATAAACGCACAAATAGGATACCTCTTCCGGTGTAAAGCGCATAGTAGCCGGTTTCTTTTTCAGAATAATGTCGGTAACCATACTTTTATCTAACATGCTTAAGTAAAATTCGACACGCGAAAAAGTCAAATTTCCCTGATCTATATACATGGTTCCATGAAAAGGAGAGTCATGTGATACTCTTACCGGTGCAAAGCTTATAGTAAAATGAGCCCGATCATCCATCATTACTGATTGCTCTAAAGTATAACGATATAAGTGAACCTCTTTATTTGTTAAAAAGAAATCGTTGTTTTTCACCACGTCAAGCTGTATGGAAATCCAGGGGCCGCCTTCGAATTTTACCAATACGGTATCAAGTCTGCTATAATCGGCTAATTGACGTCCTTTTTCAACGAATACCCTGTCTGCATTAATTCCTTTAGTGTAAGGGGTTTTATAAATTTCTATTACTGCCTCTGCAATATTTACGTAATTGCTCCTCTTTTTAATAGTTTCTCTGTAGAAACCCGAAAATAAAGCTATATCCAGATTATAATTATCTCTAATCTTACGAATAGCTTGCTGCACTATTGTTTCGGGATTATCCGAATAAATAGTAACCGAATTTAATACTATAGCTCCCG
Organism: Prevotellaceae bacterium; assembly: GCA_031254635.1. Lineage (GTDB taxonomy): Bacteria > Bacteroidota > Bacteroidia > Bacteroidales > UBA932 > UBA932. The sequence continues at coordinate 10,805 of JAIRUB010000144.1, forward strand.
GTGTAAGATAAATAGTTGTGTCCTTAATAGCCTTCCCCTGTATTGGAACAATCAATTTATTATACCCCAAACAGGTAAACTCAAGGTTCCCTTTTTCGCCCTGTTTCTTTATTTTAATAGTAAATGCCCCATCATCATTAGTAATAGTACTTACATTTTGTTCTAAATGGCGTATATTTACATAAGATAATTTTTTATTTGTACGCTGTTCTTTTACCACTCCATTGACAACAATGTAATCCGGTGATTCCTGCTCCCCTGCATATAAAGGAAGCAAAAAGAAAAATGCAAGAAATAAGGTAATAGTTGTTTTCATAATTTGTGTTTATTAATGAATAATTTTTGGTCTTAACTACTATTAAGACCGGTTCGTCCACAAATACTCTAAAAATTTGCCTTACGCTTTACTTTTCACTTCATTAATTAATAAAGGCAATTATTTGGTTTTTCTGAACATCAGCGCCTTGTCTCGTTTCGATATAAACCAATTTGCCATCTTTTAATGCATGAATAGGTTCGACTCCATAATAGGTTTGAACAAAACAAATAATATCTCCTTTCTTAAATTCCGTTCCAACTACAGGAGCTGTGGACACATCGGTCATATCATATTGCCAGATAACCTGTCCTTTGTAAGGCGCTTGAACAGCTTGGGCATCCGGAAATTTTTCCATAATTCTGTTTACATCAAAACTTGGCATTTCCACTACCGGTCGTTTCACTATAATGGGAGCATTGGCTTTTTCTTTGGCTTGTTCTACTTCTTTTTTGAACCGTTCTTTTGCAAGGCCCGACTTGTAATCGCGGTATTGCCTGTCGTGCATGGCCAACTCAAATAATTCCTCATCGTCCTGGCCAAAATCCCATTTATTTTCCTTCATTTCTTTACGAAACTCATCTAAAGCATCAGGATAAGGCGCCTGCGGGTCGCCTGTATAAAATTCTAAATTATTTTTCTTAGCTAATTCTATAATTTCCGGAGCTAATTCGCCGGGTAATTTCCCCATCTTTCCTAAAATCATATTCCAACTGTCTTTATCAATGGTTGAAAACCGGGCTTCTCCTTTTGCCATTGACAGGATATTCATTAAAGCAATATTTTTCACATATTGGCTGAATGGCGTTACCAATGGCGGATAGCCTAACTTTGGCCACACATATTCTACTTCCTGAAACAATTGAACTACTAAGTCGTTTAAACTAACTTCTTGCTTTTTATTTTGACGAAGAGCCATGTTAATAGCGCCCCACATTCCTTTCAGGTCAGCCATCATAGATCCCATCATGCCGCCCGGAAGGCCACAGCCTACCAACAACGAGGTCATCTGTTTATTAGATTGGTCTATAAAGAAACCTAAGAAATCGTCGATAAATGTTTGTGTTAAATAACGTGCTTCCATATAGGCTTTCATGTTAATGTCGGGTACTAAAAAACCTGCATCTTTTAACATAGCATGTATGGTAATGATATCCGGATGAATCATACCCCAGGAAAGCGGTTCCATGGCGACGTCAACAAAATCGGCTCCTGCGCGAGCTACTTCCAACATAGAAGCAATAGAGAAACCGGGGCCTGTATGTCCGTGGTACTGGACATTGATATGAGGATGCCGGTCTTTAATCCCTTTTACTATTTTCCCTAAGGAAACCGGACGGCCTATTCCTGCCATATCTTTCAGGCAAATTTCATCAGCACCGCCTTCTATCAATTGGTTAGCTAAACCAACGTAATATTCAACTGTATGAATAGGGGAGTGGGTTATGCTCATAGCTGCTTGAGCTATCATTCCTGCTTCCTTGGCGTACCGGATAGAGGGCTGTATATTTCTGACATCATTTAATCCGCAGAAAGAACGGGCGATATCTACGCCTTGTGCTTTCTTGACTTTGAACATTAGCTTGCGGACATCGGCAGGAACCGGATTCATGCGTAATCCATTTAAAGCGCGTTCCAACATATGCGTTTGAATGCCTGCACGGTTAAAAGGTGCTGTCCATTGCCGGACTGTTGTATTCGGATTTTCACCAAATAATAAATTTACCTGTTCGGAAGCGCCGCCATTGGTCTCCACCCGCGCAAAGCAACCCATGTCTACAATTACAGGTGCAATTTGCACTAATTGGTCAACTCTTGGAACATATTTACCGGACGATTGCCACATATCGCGGTAAACGAGACTGAATTTAATTTCTTTTGCCATATAAAATTTTTGGTTATTAGATTTGTAAGGATTAATCTTCCAATCGCAAATTTAAGAAAAAAAATCGATTATTTTTAATTTTTCACCATACTTTTGATCATTAGCCACAAATTCTAAAAAAAAGGATGTCGTCAATACTATCACCTAATTAAATTCTGCAATATACGGATTCATTAGTTTTTCTTCACGAATGGTGGTAGCAGGGCCGTGTCCCGGATATATTACCGTGTTTTCAGGCAAGGGTGCAATCTTTTTCGAAAGACTTTCCATAATTTCATCATAATCGCCGCCGGGCAAGTCGGTACGGCCAATACAGGCTTGGAACAACAAGTCGCCGGTAAGAATAAAATGTTCTTCCGGAGAGTAAAAACATACGGAGCCTTTGCTATGGCCGGGCGTGTGCAGTACCTGTAGCTGCGATTGCCCGAAATGAAGAATTTGCCCATCTTCGAGTTTGCCGTCCGGCGGAGGCGGGTTTTTTGTCTTGTAACCAAAACTCATGGCAATATTGGCGGTTTGAGCTAACATTTCTTTGTCGCCGGCGTGAATATAACTTTTGATGTTGTACGTATTAGCAAGAAAAGCATTTCCCATAGCATGGTCAAAATGCCCGTGGGTGTTCAGCAAGAGTACCGGCTTCAAATTGTTATCAGCAATAAATTTTTGCAAGCGGCTACATTCGTTTTCATTGCCGCAGCCGCAATCCACAATAACGCACTCACGCGTATCGTCCCACAACACATAAGTACATACGCGCAATTCGTTAAAATAAAAAATCTTTATCTGCATTATGCTAATCCTCTTTTTCAGTATTGTGAATATAATGTTGCACCATGCGGGATAAGCGATAAGTGTCGCGACGAAGCCCTATTAACAAAATGGGCGACTCCGAGTAATCTAACACGATGGTATCTTCATAAAGCCGCATCAGGCGCGCTACGGCACTCTTGTGTCGAAACACTAATTTTTTGTCTTCGTCCGATACCAATACAAAATTTAATTGTAAAAACATACGGATGACTTCCTGCTTATATTCATCAAAGGGTTTCGAAGCATAAATTTTTTGCTTCACGTAGCCAATCATAGGATATACAAAGCCGAAGGCAACGAGAAATATTACAAGCATGGGAATATTGCTCCGACGGATAAGGTCCATAAAAGTTATATCGGGATGACTGCCTCTTCCGAGATAATAACTAAGTCCAAAGACAAGTGCTACCAAAATAAAGAGTAGCACAATTGTTTTTAAAGCTCTGAAAAAATAACGTTGCATAATTATATTGATTTATAGTTTTTTATTAATTTTTTCCACACTAAAGCTGCCGAACCTAACACAGCAGCATTTCTGTCATCTAACTCGGAAGGCAACAATTTTACTTTCCCTTTCCACAGGCTGAGCATGTTGGCTTCCATGTGTTGGTAGGTAGGTTCAAAGATATATTTGCCGGCGTGGGTTAAACCGCCGCAGAGGATAATCGCTTCAGGGGCTGTGATGGCTACTAAATCAGCCAAGGCGCGGCCTAAGTATAAGCCGGTATGGGCAAAGGCTTCAATTGCAATGGGGTCGCCATTTTCAGCAGCTTTGCTAATCATGTCGGCGGAGAGTTCATTAAAGCTGATAGCTTTCAGTTCGCTTGCTCCGCGATGGTCGGCCAACAGTTTATATACCGTACGAACAATTCCGGAGGCCGAAGCGTAAGTTTCTAAACAGCCTTGGCGGCCGCAGCCGCATTCGCGTCCGTTGGGGCTTACAATAATGTGCCCAAATTCGCCGGCAAAACTATCATTTCCGTAAAGTAAATCGCCATTAACTACAATGCCGCTTCCCAAGCCGGTGCCAAGGGTAATCACCGAAAAATTTCTCATTCCTTTGGCAGCACCGTACAACATTTCGCCAATAGCGGCAGCGTTGGCGTCATTGGTAATAACCACCGGTAATTCGGGGTAATAGGCAGCTAATTTTTCCGCCACCGGCAACACCTCGCCCCATACTTTCAGATTGGCGGCATGTTCAATACGGCCGGTATAGTAATTTCCGCAAGGAGCGCCAAAACCAATGCCCGTCAATTCCGATGCTTCCTTTACTGATTCCTGCAATAATTGTAAACCATGTACTAAGGCTTCCAGAAACAAATCAAATTTTTGGTATTTCATGGTTGGGAAGCTGCCTTCGGCCATTATTTTGCCGTCTATATCCACCAAGCCATATACGGTGTTGGTGCCTCCAATGTCGATACCGGCTACTAATTTTTTCATACTCAGTCGTTTTAAAGAAATCAGATATTCAGATATTCAATTATTCGTTCTTTCAACAAGTAAAGGTACAAAAAAATTTCTAAATTTGTAGATTATTCGTTTTCTTATGTCGATAGTAGTAGAAAATATCAGTCATTTATACGGCCAACAAAGGGCGCTTAATCAGGTTTCGCTCCATATTCCCGAAGGACAGGTTACCGGATTGCTGGGGCCTAATGGCGCCGGTAAATCCACCTTAATGAAAATCCTTACGGGTTATTTAGTTCCTACCTCAGGAACAGTCCTGATTAATGGTTACAGTATTACAGAACGATCGTTGGAGGCTCGCCGCCACATCGGCTATTTACCGGAGCATAATCCTTTATACACAGAGCTTTATGTTAGAGAGTACTTGGAATTGATGGGCCGGTTGCAAGGATTAGGCGCAAAGGCTTTAAAAAGAGCCGATGAGGTAATTGAATTGACGGAAATTACCCCTGAGCGGCGTAAATTAATCGGGCAATTATCGAAGGGCTACCGGCAACGGGTGGGCTTAGCTCAGGCCTTGTTGCATGAGCCTAAGGTGCTGATATTAGACGAGCCAACCTCCGGGCTTGATCCTAACCAGATTGTAGGTATCCGCAAGCTGATTACCTCGTTGGGACGTGAACGCACGGTGTTGTTATCGACTCATATCATGCAGGAGGTGGCGGCTGTATGTAACCGTGTGATTATTATCAATAAAGGGAATATAGTATTAGACGGCAGCATGAGCCGCTTCAGCGGACAATCGTTGGAGGAGAAGTTTAGGGAGCTGACGATGAGTTGATTGTTTGGCAATCATTTTCCAATACCGAAGCAACCTCGCCACTTGCATGCTTTCCACAACGCCACTTATTTTTTTACCCTGTACCTTGTACCCTTTACCTATTTCATCGCCTCTTCTATCGCTACCGCCACAGAAACGGTTGCACCTACCATGGGGTTGTTGCCCATGCCTAAGAAGCCCATCATTTCAACGTGGGCGGGAACTGATGAGGAGCCGGCAAATTGAGCGTCGCTGTGCATGCGCCCCATAGTGTCGGTCATACCATAAGAAGCAGGGCCGGCAGCCATATTGTCGGGATGCAGGGTGCGGCCTGTACCGCCGCCTGATGCTACGGAGAAATATTTTTTACCTTGCTCCATACACTCTTTTTTGTAGGTACCTGCAACAGGATGTTGGAAGCGGGTAGGGTTGGTAGAGTTGCCGGTAATGGAAACGTCAACGCCTTCTTTACGCATGATGGCTACACCTTCGCGCACATCATCAGCGCCGTAGCATTTTACCTTGGCGCGTTCACCGTTGGAGTAAGCAGTTTCTTTCACCACCTTTAAATCGCCGGTAGCGTAATCGAAGAGCGTTTCTACGTAAGTAAAACCATTGATGCGCGAGATAATCATAGCTGCATCTTTACCCAAGCCGTTGAGAATAACGCGCAGTGGTTCTTTGCGCACCCTGTTGGCCGACTTGGCAATGCCTATGGCGCCTTCGGCCGCAGCAAAGGATTCGTGGCCGGCCAAAAAGGCAAAACATTTTGTATCGTTGCGCAGCAGTTTGGCGGCCAAATTTCCGTGGCCAAGTCCCACCTTGCGGTCATCGGCAACCGATCCGGGAATACAGAAAGCTTGCAAGCCGATGCCGATAGTTTCGGCAGCCTCAGCAGCTTTTTTGCAATCGTTTTTAATAGCAATGGCCGCGCCTAACACATAAGCCCATTTTGCATTTTCAAAGCAGATAGCTTGCGTTTCTTCACAAATCTTGTAAGGATTGATACCCTTAACCTCGCAAATAGCCTTAGCCTCTTCAAGGTCTTTGATTTTATATTGTTTCAGTACCGTTTCAATATGTTTAATCCGGCGGTCGTAACTTTCAAACAGAGTCATAATTTTCAACTTTCAATTATTAATTTTCAATTATTCGTGTCGTGGGTCAATATACTTGGCGGCTTCAGCGAAGCGGCCGTAAGTGCCGGTAGCTTTTTTCAAAGCTTCGTTGGCATCTGTACCTTTCTTGACGGCATCCATCATTTTGCCCAAGTGGATAAATTCATATCCGATTACTTCACCTTCTTTATCTAAGGCTACGCGGTTGATATAACCCTCTGCCATTTCGAGGTAACGCACGCCTTTGTCGAGGGTGCTGAACATGGTTCCTACCTGACTGCGCAGGCCCTTACCTAAGTCTTCGAGACCGGCGCCGATAGGCAAGCCGCCTTCGGAGAAAGCGCTTTGCGTGCGGCCATACACAATCTGCAGGAACAATTCGCGCATAGCAACATTAATGGCATCGCACACTAAGTCGGTATTCAAAGCTTCGAGAATGGTTTTACCTACCAATGCTTCGGCAGCCATAGCAGCCGAGTGGGTCATACCTGAACAACCAATAGTTTCAATCAGGGATTCCTGAATAATTCCTTCCTTCACATTCAAAGTTAGCTTACATGCGCCTTGTTGAGGAGCGCACCAGCCCACACCGTGCGTTAAGCCCGAAATGTCTTTAACTTCTTTTGCTTTCACCCACCTTCCTTCTTCGGGAATAGGCGCAGAGCCATGATTAGGTCCCTGCTTCACAACACACATGTGCTGTACTTCATGAGAGTACTCCATAAATATAGTATTTATATTTTTAAAATCGAATAGCAAAGCCTATTTGCGCCAAGGTAGAGCCAAGCCCTAACTCAACATTTACAGCAAAATTGTCTAAAAAGAAATAAGAAGCGCCAGCATATAAGCCGCCGTAAAAACGTAGATTACTTCCCGATTGTTTACTATAGGAAGCAAAGCCTATCCCCATGGCAATACCGCTATAAGTATCTAAGCCCGGAACATTCCAGCCATAATGGTAGCTACTACGCGGCGCTATATTGAAGCGCGAATAATTATTTCCCTGATACGAAGTCAAGCACATTCCTGCTTCAGCTCCCAGCGAAATAACACCAAATCCGGCTTGCCACAAGCCGTTCTGAGCAGCTACTTTAAAACCGAAGCCTTGCAGCCAAAACCCATCGCCATAGCCGTAACTGCTGAAGCCGACACCGGCATTAATCATCCAAGTGCCAACCTCTATAGGATCTGTGGGCTTATCTTGTGCACGTGTTTGTAAACTTGTTCCGAACAATAGGCAAATAGCCAAACAAAGAGTAAAGAGCTTTTTCATCATGTTATTTTTTAATTTAAAAATTTTCGGCAAAGGTAATATTTTTTAATTTAAAAATTCAAAGATTTAAGAATTTAATCCGTTGCGGGATTTACAAAAAGAGGAAAGATTTATATACAGTATTTTACAAAAAAACGTATAAATCTTATGCTTCGCACACAGATAAAACGCCAAGTCGCAAAACCAAAAGAATTATTTGATAAAGTTGTTACCTAAAAAAAGTCATCCTTTTTTTCTTCTTTTTGGTCGAGTTCCTCGTCACTGCCGGTGCAATTGAGGCTGATGTTAAAATCGGCAGGGATCTCAAACCGGTCGGTGGGCCTTATGTTGAGTTTGGGGTCGGCCAATACTTTTTCCATAAATAAGCCCCAAATAGGCAGTGCCATATTAGCACCGCTGCCAAAGGCAAGACTTTGAAAGTGAACACTGCGGTCTTCAGCGCCCACCCATACTCCGGCTACTAATTTGGGCACAAAGCCCATAAACCAACCGTCTGATTGGTTGTTGGTAGTTCCTGTTTTGCCGGCTAATTCGCCCTCTATTTTATAAAGGCTACGTAGGCGATAAGCTGTTCCCTCATTTATTACTCCTTGCAACAGGTTCACCATCAGATAAGCTGTGCGGTTGCTAATGCTTTCCTGCCGGCGTGTAGTGAAGGTAGCTATTTGGTTACCGTGTTTATCTTCAATTCGGGTAACACATAGAGGCTCGTTGTGTACGCCTTTGTTAGCATAAGTACCGTAAGCACCTACCATTTCGGTAAGATACAAGTCGGACGGGCCAAGACAAAGCGATACCACCGGATCCATGTAGCTTTTTATGCCTAATCGTTTACACATATTTGCCATAGCTGTGGGGCCCAATTGTTTCATCAGGTAGGCCGAAATATTGTTACTACTCTTAGTCAGCCCCCATTTCAGTGTTACGTTTTTACCAATCCACTCGGGCTTGTCGGTGGTGGCAGGTGTCCAGGTAGTATCATTTACAATGAAAGTTTGGGATACATTCAATACCTTGTCGCAGGGTGTAAAACCTTCCTGCATAGCTAAGGTGTAAAGGAAAGGCTTGATGGTAGAACCCACTTGGCGGCGGCCTTGGCTGGCATTGTCATATTTGAAGTGACGATAATTCGGACCGCCTATATAGGCGCGTACCTGTCCGGTTTCCACATCCATAGCCATAAAAGCGGCGCGAAGTATGGTTTTATAATAACGTATGGAATCCAACGGGGTCATTACCGTATCTTTCTGTCCTTTGCTATTCCATGCAAACACCGTCATTTTGGTTTTAGTGTTGAACGATTTATTTATTTCTTCATTAGTGGCGCCGGTCTGTTTCATGTTTCGGTAGCGGTCGCTCCAACGCTTAGCTTGTTCCATAATATTGTTCACCTGTTCGCGTGTCAATTCATTATCAAAAGGCGGGTTTCGACGGTTTCTTACGTCGGCGCTGAATCGCCATTGCAATTCATTCTTCAAATGTTGCGCTACAGCTTCTTCGGCATATTGTTGCATACTGGAGTTAATGGTGGTATAAATTTTTAATCCATCGCGGTCAATATCATACAATGTACCATCAGACTTGGGATTTTTGCGTACCCAACCCATCAAGGGGTTGTCGTCCCATTCTTTCTTATCGGCATCGTAGTCGTATGGTCGTGAGCGGTAATTTTCTATTCGGGGTTCCTGTGCCAGCATAGTGCGGCGCAACATTTCACGGAAATAGGGGGCAAGTCCGGAATTATGGTCTTGCTGCATGAAGCTAAGGGTAATAGGAAGTACGGATAACGAATCGTAATATTCCCGGGAAATAAAGCCGTATTTACTCATCTGCGACAACACGTGGTTGCGGCGCATGGTGGCACGCTCTGGATTACGCACAGGGCTATAACGACTGGGGGCATTGATAACACCTATTAATAAGGCGGCTTCATCTATGGTAAGTTGCGAAGGCAGCTTAGCAAAGAATGTAGCTGCAGCCGCACGAATTCCAAAGGCATTACTGCCGAACTCGACAGTATTCAAATACATGGCAATAATTTCTTCTTTAGTATAATTACGTTCGAGTTTTACAGCCGTAATCCATTCCTTGAATTTTGCCGTGGCAATTTTTGGGAGAGACTTTACATTACGGGTAATAGTGGAGTCGCGAGGAAAAAGATTTTTGGCCAATTGTTGTGAAATAGTACTACCACCTCCCGACTCACTGCTGCCGCCAAGAATGGTTTTTACCAATACGCGGGCAAGGCTCCGAAAGTCAATCCCCGAATGTTGGTGATAGCGTACGTCTTCGGTAGCTATCAAAGCAGAGATCAAGTAGGGCGACAGTTCGTCGTAGGATACGTATGAACGGTTTTCAACGTGAAAAGTGCCCAACAACACGCCATCTTCCGAAATAATTTGAGTGGCCATTTTACTTTTCGGATTTTCCAATTCTTCAAAAGAAGGAATTGACCCGAATAAGGCCAATCCCATTAAAATTAATGCTAAAAGAATGAATGGCAAGCAAATGATGCCGAAAAACCATTTATTGAACCTCTTACGGTTTTTGATTTGAAGAAATTTAAATTTCATTGTGCTTTTTTATCATTATAAAAATAACTATATCTGTCTTGTTTTTAGCGGTTTTAATAATATAAGGTTACTAAAGCGATAAACAAAATAAAATGCAAAATAATAAAAAAAATTTGGATTATACCTTATTTTATGACTTACTTTGCATTCTTTTTTATAAAATTCGTTAAAATTTATGCAGGAAAATTTGGTTATCGTAGAGTCCCCGGCAAAGGCAAAAACCATTGAACGGTTTTTGGGGAAGGATTTTCTAGTAAAATCCAGCTATGGCCATATCCGTGACCTTTCAAAAAAACAATACGGAGTGGATATTGATAATAATTTTGAGCCTGATTATGAGATACCTGCCGATAAGCAAAAGATTGTGGACGAATTAAAGAAATTGGCTAAAAAATCAACTGCCGTATGGTTAGCATCCGATGAAGACCGTGAAGGAGAGGCTATTGCATGGCACTTACAAGAGGTGTTGGGTTTGGACGCGAAAAAGGCAAAACGCATTGTTTTTCACGAAATTACTAAAAATGCTATATTAAAGGCTGTTGAACATCCGCGGCAGGTGGATATGAATTTGGTGAATGCGCAACAAGCACGCCGGATCCTCGACCGCTTGGTAGGTTTTGAGGTATCGCCAATTCTTTGGAAGAAGGTGAAACCCGCTCTTTCGGCCGGCCGCGTACAATCCGTAGCTGTCAGGCTTATAGTGGAACGTGAACGTGAAATATTAAGCTTTGCCGTTTCGTCGGCCTATCGTGTAAGCGCTGTGTTTGAACCGGTTGAAAAGGGGAATAAATTTAATTTGAAAGCCGAACTTTCGGAACGTTTTGCTACAGAGAGAGAAGCGTTTGCTTTTTTAGAAAAATGTAAGAAAGCCGATTTTATTGTTCGGTCTATAGAAAAGAAACCGGCAAAGAAATCGCCGGCAGCGCCTTTCACGACTTCTACTTTGCAGCAGGAGGCTTCACGCCGTTTTAATTTTTCCGTAAGCCAAACAATGAGCATCGCACAACGTTTATATGAAGCAGGGTTGATTACCTATATGCGTACCGATTCCACCAACCTCTCGGATTTGGCTTTAAATACCTCGTGCCAAGCTATTGAAAATTTGTTCGGTAAACAATATTATAAACGTCGCCAATATGCTACTAAGTCGAAAGGCGCTCAGGAAGCCCACGAGGCTATTCGTCCGACTTATATGGAAAATGCTGAAATAGAAGGAACTGCCCAAGAGAAAAAAATATACGATTTGATTTGGAAGCGTACCATTGCTTCACAAATGGCTGACGCACAAATAGAAAAAACAACAGTAGATATTACTGTATCTACGGCTCCGCAGTTTTTTCAAGCTGTTGGCGAAATATTGTTGTTTGATGGATTTCTGAAAGTATATATGGAGACTACCGACGACGAGCCTGATGAAACAGCCGATAGCGGCCTCTTGCCTCCTTTAAAAGAAAAGCAGGCTTTGTCGGCAAAAGAAATTACTGCCACGGAACGTTTTACGCAGCGCCCGCCACGTTATACAGAAGCAGGTTTGGTGAAGCGGTTGGAAGAATTAGGTATTGGCCGTCCATCTACCTACGCACCAACTATTTCTACTATTATGAATAGAGGATATGTGTTGAAAGAAGACCGCGCAGGCACGCAACGTGAATACGCTCGTTTAATTTTGAAGAAAGAAACGATAAATAAACAAATCCTTACCGAAATTGCCGGCGTTGAAAAAGGGAAACTCTTCCCCAGCGATATAGGTATTTTAGTCAATGATTTTTTGATAGAACATTTCAAAAACATTCTGGACTATGGTTTCACGGCTAAGGTGGAAGAAGAATTTGACGAAATAGCCGAAGGGAAATTGATATGGAATAAGATGCTGGCTAAATTTTACAAACCATTCCATAAGGTGGTAGAGAACACCTTGGAGGTATCGCGCCCTACGAATGCTGAACGTGTCCTGGGCGTAGATAAAAAGAGTGGCAAGTCTGTATTGGTACGTATCGGCCGCTTTGGGCCCGTAGCGCAATTAGGTGAAGCCGACGACGACAAGAAGCAATTTGCCAGTCTACAGAAAGGGCAGTTGATTGAATCCATAACCCTTGAGGAAGCATTGAAATTATTTGAACTGCCGCGTCCGGTGGGTAAATATGAAGGAGAAGAAGTAATTGCAGCAGTCGGCCGTTTCGGCCCATACCTTCGCCATGGTAAAGCCTTTACCTCATTGAAAAAAGATGATAATCCCTACACGGTAACCATTGAGCGGGCTGTAGAGCTGATAGAAGAAAAACGCAAAAAAGAGCGCGAAAAATTTATTAAGATTTTTGAAAAGGAAGACATACAAGTGTTGAATGGCCGCTTCGGTCCTTACATTGTTCATGCAGGAGCCAATTACCGTATTTCGAAAGGAAAGGATCCTGCCGCTCTTAGTTTGGACGACTGCAAAACTATTATCGCAGCACAAAGTAAAGGCAAGGACACTGCCGCAGCGAAGCCGAAAGCCAAGGTGGCGGTAAATGGTAAAAAGAGAGGGTAAATTGCATGTCGTTGAAGAAATTTATTCAAACATTACCACAAGCGCAGTTGGCGGTGATTAATACAGGTAGCGATACTGTTTTCAACACCTTTAAAAAGTTGTATCCACACTCGGAATACAATATATCGTACTTGAAGTGCAGTGTAAAGAAAGTTTCGGCAGCTTTGTCTATCTGTGAAAAAGAAAATGTTTTTGCCTTAGTACTGGGTGTGGCCGAAACGACATTGCCAGAACAATCTTTTTCAGTGGCCGTAATTACACCGGCCATCGATCTTAACAGATCTTATTTACATAAGCTTTTTCACCATCAGTCCTTAGGCTATTGCGCTGCGCTGGGTTTCCAAACTTGTCTCTCACCTCCGGCCGATATAAATTTCTTGCAATCACGTTACTTTGAATCCCTGCGTTTGGGAGTGCTAAGAGAGGATATAAGCTTGGCGGAGCCCTTATTGCGTGATGCCGATTATGTGTGGTTTGATTTAACCACTGTCCGTGCTTCCGATGCTCCGAAACAAAAACGCCTAACATCTAATGGCTTACATGCAGAAGAAGCTTGCCAGTTGATTCATTATGTAGCCCTTTCTAACCATGCTAAACGGCTGTTTGTGTATGGATTTAGCCGCTTACCTTCTTTAAACAGTATCACCAAACAGTTGTTAGCACAGTTGATTTGGCACCTTGCCGAAGGGTTAAGTGGAAAAATTAGGGAGGAATTATTAAATGTTTCCAAAAATGTTGCTTTTAAAGAAATAATGGTTGATATGGGAGTAAAGGGCCAGGAATTGTACTTTTTATATAACGAAACCACTCAGCGATGGTGGATTAAAGTCCCTTATAACAAAGACAATATACGATTGATTCCATGTAATCATAAGGACTATCAGGTGGCTTGCCAGGGTAAGGTTCCGGTACGATGGTTATGGCATTATCAAAAATTAAATGGTTAAATTTATAAGAAAAGATAGTTAATTTAATAAATTTGTATTAACTTTGCAAGCTACTATCAGTTTGGATAGGCGTAGAAAATTATGTCAGTTGTAAAAAAACTATGTTGCGGTGTCTTTTTTTTGTTGATGGTTTTCAGCACGAAGGCCCAACAAACGCCTCAATTTAGTTTAGGTTTTTTGAATAGGATGTTTAGCAATCCGGGGTATGCTGGCAATACAACAGAAAATCTGTTTACAGCTACGGCGTTAAACCGTTTGGAAATGACCGGTTTTGAAGGCGCGCCAGTAATAACAGTGGTTGACCTTCATGGTCCGGTTGCGTTGTTTGGAATATCAAGTGGAGTAGGGGTTTCGTTGTATAACGATATGGCAGGCGCCTTGCGCGCTCCTGGTTTTAGTCTTACTTATGCTTATCGTCATAAAATTTTTGATGGAACGATAGGCATAGGAGTAACAGCTGGTTTGGTTGCCAGTTGGTATACCAACCAAAATTGGCGATTGCCGGAAGGAGAGGGTTCAGACCCTTCGGTACCAACCAATGAAATAGCAGGAATGAATTTTGACATGGACTTAGGTGCTTATTATCAGAGTTCTACCTGGTTTGGCGGAGTAGCTTGCAAGCATCTTACTGAGCCAAGGTTAGGTGTTGATAAAAAGGGCTCATTACCCAGAACTTTATATGCGAATCTTGGCTATGCTTATGCTTTTGATGAGTCGGAATGGATGATTATGCCAATGGTCGATTTAGTTTCCGATTTTGCACAAACCGGTTTTAGTTTGAAAACTATAGTTTACTACAAAAAAATATACTGGGCAGGCTTGGCTTATAGATGGAATCAGGCGATAGTAGGCATGTTGGGAATAGAACTATTTGAAGGACTGAAAATAGCCTACGCTTATGAGTACCTGATATCCGAGTTGAACCGCTTTAGTGGCGGCTGTCATGAGTTGTTGTTAAATTACTCTTTTGCTATAACGATACCGAAAGGTTCGCAACGATACAAGAGTATAAGATATTTATAAAATTATAATTCTAATATGAAGAAGTTGTTTTTTTTAACTTTATCTGCAGGATTGATTTGGAGTTGTGGATTTGGAGGTTCTGAATCCGGAGAAATTGATCGTGGTACCAAAGGCCGTAACTTAAGATACGCCGAAACACCACCTAATGGAATGTCATTCATACCTGCCGGAAGTATTCTCATTGGCCAGAATGATGAAAACTTAAACAGTACCATGAATGCCGGTAATAAAGTGGTTGCTATAGATGCTTTTTGGATGGATCAAACAGAGATCACCAATTATGAGTATCGTCAATTCGTGTCGTATGTGAAAGATTCTGTAATGCGCCGTTATTTAGCCGACAACGGGTATCCCGAATTTTTGTTAGAAAATGACGACCAGTTCGACTCGGATGCTGAACCGCCTTTAAATTGGCGTAAGCATATTAATTTGAAGAAAGACCCCGGCCAACGCGATGCGGTGAGAGAACTTGATTATTCACCGGAAGAATCGCTCTTCGGCCGTCGGGAATTCGATGTGCGCCGATTAGTGTATGAATATTCATGGTTTGATATGCAGCAAGCTGCTAAAGCTCGATACGATCATAAAGAGAAAAAATATATAGGCACGGTAATCAATGCACAAGGCGAAGTGGAAGAAATCAAAGGCCGTTCTTCTTTCATTATGAGAGACCGGACAGAAGTATATCCCGACACCCTGTGCTGGATACGTGATTTTGAATATTCTTATAACGACCCCTTTGCGTCTCGCTATTTTTCTCATCGAGCATATAATAATTATCCGGTAGTAGGTGTAAGTTGGAAACAAGCTACAGCTTTTTGTCATTGGAGAACAAGCAAGATGGAAAGAGGTAAGCGTACTTATGGAGGTTTTGATTATCGTTTACCCGGAGAAATAGAATGGGAATATGCTGCCCGTGGTGGCCTGCAAGGCGGTTTGTACCCTTGGGGCGGTCCTTATACTACTAATAAAGAAGGATGTTATTTGGCAAATTTTAAACCACAGCGCGGTAAATACAGCATTGACGGAGGCGTGCGGACTATGCCAGCAGCCTCATACGACCCTAACGATTATGGACTGTACGATATGGCCGGTAATGTAGCTGAGTGGACCAATACGGCTTATGATGCAAATGCCTATAATTTTTATCATGACCTGATGCCTCACTATACATACAATGCAAAAGAAAACGATCCTATTGTAAAAAAACGTAAAGTGGTGCGAGGCGGGTCTTGGAAAGATATTGCATATTTCTTGCAATGCGGAACACGCAGCTATGAATACCAGGATTCAACTCATTGCTACATCGGGTTTCGTTGTGTACGTCTTTATATGGGAACATCAGCAGCCCGATAATCTTTAGCATAAATGAATAAACTAAGTGAATTTAAAAAATATAAAACATGAAAGATCAAAAAATTCCATTTAATCAGACTAAACAATGGAAAAACCTCATGATGAAACTTTATGGTTTTGGGGCAGCATTAGTGATCATTGGAGCTTTGTTTAAACTACAATATTGGCCATATGCCGGAGTAATGTTGGGTCTTGGAATGTTTACGGAATTTTTCGTCTTTATTTTTTCGGCTTTTGACCCTCCTGCAAAAGAATACGCCTGGGATAAGGTACATCCCGAATTAGCCGATGATGCTGAATTTAATAGCTATCAACCTAAACTGCAACAGGGAATAGTTTCCGGATCTTTGCAGATTGACCCTAAGCTATCGGGAGAATTGAATAACAGCATGGCCAAACTTAACGATACCGTGAAAAGCTTACACAGCCTTTCGACTATGGGCGAGTTGTCGAACAGCTTGCTTGGCGGCATACAACAAGTGGCCGGAAATATAAACAACTTTAACGGTTCGATGGCCACAGTGAATCAATCAATGAACGTATTAAAAGATGTCTATCTGCAAATATCACAAGCTATACTTGCCGGCGGTAAACAAACCGGCACGAATCTTGAAGTGTTGAATAAACATCTTTCATCGGTAAACGCATCGTATGAATTATACATTCAGGAGCACAAACAGTATGCAGTTTCTTGCGAACAAATGGTGGCTACGATGAAACAATCAGCCGAAAGTTCCAAACAGGTTGGTGCGCAAATGGATAAGTTGCACACTCAGGTAAATGATTTGAATGTTATCTACGGCTCTATGATATCTACAGCAAATACGGCATTAAAAAAACGCTAAATTATGTCTCAAGCGAACCTGTCACCGCGGCAGAAAATGATTAATATGATGTATATCGTGCTAACGGCTTTGTTGGCATTGAATATATCGGCTCAAGTGTTAGACGCCTTTGTTTACCTTGATAAAAGTATTGAACATAGTATTCAAATTGTAGCGAAGAAAAACGCTGCGGCTTTAGCGGATTTTGAAAGAGAGGCAATAGAAAATGAAGCAAAGGCGGGCGATTACTTTAGACAAGCGCAACAAGTGGCTGAGGAGACTCAAAAATTATACCAATACATACAGGAACTCAAAATAGAATTGGTGTTGATGGGCGATGGGAAAAAAACAAAGGCTATTACCGAGGATAACAAGGTGAACCCGGAAGGCATAGATGCATTAGGGGGTACCGATGCAAGTAATCGAGTAATGATTGGCAGTCAAAAAAATAATGGAAAAGCATTCGAACTGCGTGCCAGATTAAAAGCCTACAGCGAGCGTGTAAGATCTTTTATTGACCCGCAGCGCGGAACAGCCGTCATTAATTCGATTGAAGAACTGTTAAAAGCCGAAGACGGATATAGTAAAAATAAAGAATACCGTAGTTGGGAGGTGAGCAAGTTTGAAGGAGTGCCTTTAATAGCAGCGCTTACGAACTTGTCGAAACTACAATTGGATATATACAATAGCGAAACAGAAGTCATCTCTTTTTTAGCAAGAGAGGTAACTGCCTCTGACTTTAAATTTTCCGACATAGAGGTAGCGGTAATTCCCAGTTCTAATTTTGTGGTAAAAGGCTCTGAATATACTGCCGAAATCTTTTTAGCGGCTTATGACCCTACTCAGCGGCCGGTATTGCGTATTGGTGAACAAACATTGAACGCCAACGAGAAAGGAAAGATTGTCTATAAAACCAGTCCGCAGGAAATAGGACAAAAAGCCGTTTCCGGTGAAGTTTGGATCACAACGGTTGAAGGACCAAAATCTTTTCCGGTGCAATTTAAATACACAGTAGTCAACCCTAATACGGTAATTTCACCTACCCGTATGAATGTACTTTACCGTGGTATTGAAAATCCGGTAAGTATTTCTGCATCCGGCGCCTCGCACGAACGAATGGAAGTGAGTATGACGAATGCTAACTGGTCGCGCCAGGGGGACACCTACATTGTAAAACCCGGCGATGGACGTACCTGCGAAATTTCTGTTAAAGTTGACGGCAAACAGCTTGACAAACCTCAATCGTTCCGCGTAAAAGACTTACCACTTCCTATGCCCATGCTTGATGGTCTTACTTCGAAGTTGGCAACAAAGGGAGAATTGCAGGCCTCTATGGGCGTTAAGGCTGAAATGCCACGCGATTTTGAATTCGACCTCAAATACCGTGTTACATCTTTTAGAGTATTTGCTTCTATTGATGGTTATGCTGAAGACGAAGTTTCTCAATCGAATACCTTTACCGACAAGCAAAAGAAAATATTTGACCGCTTGCGTTCCGGGCAACGGGTAATATTTACTGAAATTAAAGCAATAGGCCCCGATGGTAAAACCGTTGAGCTGTTTGATACATCTGTAAAAATTAGATAAAATTATGAAAAAGACAATTCTTTTAACCGCGTTTTTGTTATTTTTTGCAATAGCACAAGCCCAACAAGTGGAAACTGATAAGAAAAGTTTAGTGCTTGATGATGTTGTTAAAAAGGAACAAATAGAAGAAAAGGAACCTATCCCTTATCCGCTCCTTACGGAGTCTGACATATTCATGAAACGACGAATATGGCGTGTTATTGATCTGCGCGAGCGGATGAATTATCCCCTCTATTATCCTATTGAATTGCTGCAAACACGTAAAAGTTTTATACAGGCTCTTATTGGCGGTATAGAAAAAGATAAAATTACAGCCTACGATACCGATAGCGACGAGTTTACCTCGGAAATATCGCTTGCCGATATATTGGCTAAATTTGATGCAGCCGACCGTGAAATAACCCGTAAAAATATGGACGACAGGGATACTACTTATGTCGTAAAAGGTGAAATCAACTGGGGTGAAGTACAGGAATTGCTCGTAAAAGAAGACTGGTTTTTCGATAAACGACACTCGCGCCTTTATGTGCGCATTCTTGGTATTTGCCCGATTCGTGTTTACAACAAAGAGTTAAGAACAAACGGAGAGGAGGAGGAAGATATAGAGGGAGAATTGCTTAGACGCCAATTATTCTGGATTTATTATCCCGATGCTCGCAAACTGTTGGCTAATACTCCATGCTATCTTGGTGGCGACGGCCTTGCCCAGCTGTCATTTGACGACTTGTTCCAGAGTCGCCGCTTTTCCTCTTATATTTCGGCTGTGTCAAATGCCCAAGGTAATCGTAGAGTGATATCCTATACCCGTACAGGTATAGAAGCCATGCTCGAATCGCAACGCATCGAAAACGAATTAATGAATTTCGAAAGCGACCTTTGGGAATACTAAATTAAAGTAACTAAGAAATTTAAGAGATTAGAATTTAAGAAATTAGGGTTCTTTCAAATAACTCATAAAAAGGAGTAAAGATATTTTAAGTCTTTACTCCTTTTTCTATAACCCTAATCCCTAAGCTATAACTAACTACTCTGTTTACAAATTTTTAACATCTTTGTTAAAAATTGTTAAAAAACACTCTGAATTGTTAAATAATGTTAATTTTTTTTTTAATATAATATATTTATTTAAATTTGACTGTTGAAAAAGGACGGTTATTTGAGCATCTAATCCGTGTAAACCCGCGTAAAATGTTTAAATTTAACAAAATGACGAATAATTATTATGATGCATATAGACTTGCAGACCTTGTACTATTGTTGTTGCTTTAAGTGGCTAAATAATTAAAAATCAGAAGATTAGAAACAAAATTAAGAATTGAAAATTATAAAATTATAAACATATATGAAAAGCGTAAGTTTAAAAATGACAATGATTATATTAGCCTGCATATTGCTGGCAAGTGTAATCGCACACGCCCAGGACGATAACAAAAAGGTCCTGGAAGGGGAACGGGTCTTTAAAAGCATATCTTCCTTTGATGGAGAATGGACTCAGGATACTTCTGACAGTAAAACAGGGCAATTATCTATTGTAATAACCTTCAGCCGGTAACTGGCTTTTGAAATATGTATACTAATAAAACCTAAATCGAATGACTATGAAACCTTTTGCTATAATACAAAAAAGTTTTACACGCTTATTTTCCTTATTGTTAATAGGCATGTTTACAATAACCGGTTTGTTTGCACAACGCCCGGTGGTGAATCATAATATTAGTTCAACCAGTCTGACTATAGCATCGTCATCCTTTGGCAACGATTACAACATTACACAAAATCCGGGCACAACCAACAACAGGATTGTTGTAAACTCCGGTTACCAGGGAACCATTACCTTGAGTGGGGTAAACATGACTAGTCCCAATTTTTCGCCTATTGATATTCAGGGGCGGAACAACCAGTCAAATTTAGACCCTGTTACTAAGGTTGGCATTATTTTGAATGGCCAAAACACGATTAGGTGTTCAAGCGATACCTATTGCGCTATTCAGGTAAACCAGGGAGCGCAGGTGCATTTCAGCGCTATTGACCCGAACGACCATAATAGCGGCAAGTTAAATGTATCTACCAGTGCCAGCGGTGGCGGCGCTACAATTGGTAGCCCACATAGCGCTAATCAGGGATCTGCAACGATACAATGCTCAACGGGGTCTGCAGGCACGGTAACACGCACGGCCGGAGGGAATATGATTTTTTCCAGTGGAATTATTGACGCTACAGGTTCACAACACGGCGCCGGAATTGGCAGCGGATGGTATACCTACTACAATGGGATAATTATTATATATGGAGGTCATGTTACCGCTCGTGGAGGAATACATTCTGCCGGAATTGGCAGCGGATGCCCGACAGGTCACGGAGTTATCGCTTGTTATGCTCCGAATAGTTCAATAATCGCCCTGCCCCCGGCTACCATTACGGCAACCACAGCCCAGACCGTTACCCCTCAGGCGCTTGGCGGAACGGCAAACGTTACCTACTTAAACGACCCAAACAAACCGCTTATCAGGGTATGTACCGAAGATTTTGAGCAAGATGCAACCATTTACCTTGACCTTAAGGAAAATGCGAATATAGTAAACATATTTGCCATGCTGGGCATTGACTATGATTTATCCAATGTAAGACTTGGCAGAACAGATGCTTCGGGATTTTTGAATCTTCGTGGAGAGTTTCAGCAAAATACTACTTTCTATACCGATGCTTCCAGTACCAACCCTGCCCACTTAGACCGTCCTTATATGCCCGTTGTAACTACGGTATCGGGATCCTCATCAACAGTGGTGGATATAGTGTTGCCCTTGTTGCTCACAAATATTTCGTTTACCGATTATCCCTCTACCCCGTTAGAGTTTGGTTATACACCTATGCAAGCCGAGGCTAACGCCTATCGTATAGAAATTAGTTATGACGATGCAGATCCGATGCTTAATGTAAGATTCTCCTTACAGGATGGCCTACATTTTTCTCCGCTGAAGTTTTACGCTGCCGATGGTATAACACCCATTTCAGCTCCCACAAGTTTAACTAAGGGTATGGTGATTTTCATTAGTTGCCCTATTAACAACGGCGAGGATATAGGAAATTATTCAGATGTGCTGCTAATTAACGGCAATTACCAGGGTGTGGCCTTGCCGGGCTATATCCGCCGTGTAATCCAACAGCGCGTGGTTGTTAACGATAGCTATGCCAACAATCATATTAAGGTAACGGCATCGCCAAGTTCTTTCACGGTAACTTACCCCTCAACGTATTCGGTGGATCTAACGCTAAACATTGACCATACGGGAACAAGTATTGTTTATGACCCCTTAGATGTGGTTGCAAAATATTTAATTACTACCGAACCTAATTTTAATTTAGCGCTGGCGGCAAATCCTATCAATGGCCCCAATTGGAGTTTACTGAATATTCCGCAAACTAATAATACCAATGCCGCAAAAACCGTATATTTCGAAAATATACCACAGGGTACTTATTACATCCACTGGTACGTTGAATCGGGAGAAGTGTATGCCCATAGCCTTGATGTTACTGACCCACCTGCCCTTTATGGAGGCTTTGGCCCCTATAGAGATGTTTTGGAGATTTGTGACGGCAAAGGCGTAAGCTTTACGACTGTACCAACCGATGGTGGTACGCCAAGCTATCAGTGGTTTAAAAATGGTACGGCTATTCCCGGCGCCACTGCTTCAACTTACTACTATGTCCCTGCAGACGGCGATGAGATTTATTGTAGAATGATTTCTACTGTTGCTTGCGCCAGTCCGGCCACTGTGTATTCGCAAGCCATACCTATAAAAGCAACCCCCTCGCCTGTGGTGAGCCTTGCAGCCTTGCCTTCGGAAGTATGTTCGGGAGGTTCCACAACCTTAACGGCTACAGTTACAGGTAGTACGACAACTGCGATGACTTATACCTGGTATCGTGGTGCTACACAGTTGGGAGTAACCACAACAAACACTTATAATTTAAGTTCGCTGACCTTAACAGAGGACTATTCGGTAGCGGTTCTTAATGAGAACGGCTGTACGGGCAGCGCTACGGTAACTATAACAGTATACGACTTGCCGGTGGTGAATATATCAGCCAATCCTACCGCTGTCTGTTATGGTGAGGCGTCAACCTTGACGGCGACAGTAACAGGTGGTACTACACCATCGATGACGTACACCTGGTACAGAGAGGCGGCACAGTTGGGTACAACAACGGTAAATAGCTATAATGTGAGTACGGCCGGCACCTATTTGGTAACGGTATTCAATAGCAATGGTTGTACGGCAACGAGTTCGCCTGTAACAATTACAGTGGTTCCAACTGTGGATTTGAGTTCTACTTATTCAGACGTATCGGTTGTTGCCGGAACAGTCATAGGCCCCTTCAATGCAGCGGGCACCTTGACAGGCGCGAGTTGGACTAACAGTAACACAGCTGTGGGCTTGGGCGCTTCGGGCACCATGCCTATAGGCGCATTTACGGCAACCAATTCAACAAGCGCTCCGATATCGAGTACAGTAACGGTTACACCTTATTATGTATTGAACGGGGAAACTTGTATCGGCACTCCTGCTACCTTTATCATAACAGTAATGCCTGCGAGCGGAATAGTAATTTTACCTGAGGCACCGGCTCCTATATGCGTGGGTGGCACGGTAAATTTAGCGCCGAGTACGCCTACCTTGAATTTGGGTGTTTGTACGCTCATTGGCACCAGCGGCACATGGACCTTGGATGGCACAGACTTTATACCTCCGCTTACCCTTAATGCTGACGGCACTTATGTCTTAGGATATAGGATTAATACCAGTTGCGGCATCTTCAGTTCAAATACGGTAACGGTAACGGTAAATGCCTTGCCGGTAGTGAACATAGCGGCCAATTCCCCGACAGTATGTAATGGCGGTTCGTCAACTTTAACAGCAACAGTTACCGGTGGTACGACCACAGCAACGACATATACATGGTACAGCGGGGCTACGCAATTGGGTACAACAACAGTAAATGATTATAATTTAAGCCCGGTAACGGCAACAGCAGCCTATTCTGTTACGGTAATAAACAGCAATGGTTGTACGGCAACGAGTTCGCCTGTAACAATTACGGTACATGATGTACCATCGGTAGGAGACTTGACTGTTCCTTCCGCCTTGTGTTCGGGCGATCAGCTGGATGTTCCTGTTCCAACGGTTCAAGATAATGGTACAGTGATAACCGATGAGTTTTGGACCTTTGGCGGCAGTATAATAACCATGCCCTACACCGTAGCGTATAGTGAGGATGGCAATATTTTATATTACAGTGCTGTTAATGCTTGCGGCACTACCCCCTCTGCCACGGTAGC
>JAIRUB010000041.1 GCA_031254635.1 Prevotellaceae bacterium
GTGTCCGTTTCAATTTGACAATGCAAAAATATGAATAAACAAAGACAAAAATAAACCTTGGCAAATTTTCAGCCTGAAATTTGACCTCTTGAAACAAAGTCCTATCAAAACAGCCTGAATTTTGACCTATACGCCACTTTTTCACATTATGTTTAAATATTTTTTGATCCATTCTGGAATGAAATATAGATCACTTTGGTATAAGATATTTTAGACTAAACTACTTTAGCGCAACAAACAAAAATGCTCCGATTTTTTCGGAGCATTTTCTATTATTAATTTATTGAAAACAGGCTTAATTGAAGAAATAGCGTATGCTAAATTGCATACGATAGGTAGATGTAGCACCTACTACCTTACAGAATGTCTCGGTGGGCAAGTCTGTCGTTCCTGCAATAGCATTAAAGCGGAATGTTGGCACAACCGAACCGTTAGGCGTAACACTACTTAGGTTGGTCATCTCTAACAACTGGGTTTGGTGTGTAGCCCAACGATTGCCCCAATTTGAATTAAGCAGGTTGCCTACGTTGGTAATATCAAGTCCGAGTTGAAAGGTGTGTTTCGTATTGGCAACTATAAAACTGAAGTCTTGGGTAAACTTTACATCAAAGCGATGCGACCAAGGAAGCAGTAATCCGTTCTTCTCGGCATACTGTCCTTTACGCTTACTGAGGTAAGGGTCTTGGTCAATGTATGCGAAGAAGGCATCGCTTTGCTCTTGCGCCGTGTAAGTTACTGCATTTGCCCCTGAACCGTAGGTGTGATCCACAAATATAATTTCACTTGGATCCTTTGGTACATAGATAAGATTTTTACCCGCGAACGTATTCCCATCGTTCACAATGTTAGCTCCGTAAACATAAGATGCTCTTCCGTCATTTCCTCCTGTATAGAATACAGAAGTGGTGAAGCCCTTATAGCAATAGGTAAGACCACCAATCAGGTTGTTAGGCATTACGTAGCCTGCATATCCAAGTTCGGGTGCGTTGCTACCGTTCACAGTAATGTAGTCGCGCCACAGAGAGAGCATTTGGTCGCCACTACCATCGTGCAAGCTCTTAGCCCACGAGTGTGTGTAGGCAACCATACCCGATAGCCCTTGCCAAAGGTCTTTTTCAATCTTAAAGGTAAACGAACTATAGTAGCCATTGTCACCTACATTATGAACTAAAAGCGGCTGTACCCCGTTAGATCCATTTGGATCAGCTACTCCGGCAGAGGTATAGCGGTGGATATATTTGGCACCTCCATTAGGATACATCAAACGGTTATCGGGAAAGCCGGCTATATTTATTGGCTCAGGATCAACAAGACCCATATTACTTGTCATTACCGCATTAATATCTTTATTGTACACCCCCTCAATGCTTGCGTTGAAACCCAATGGTAATTTAAAGTCCACTGCAAGCGATGTTTTCCATACCGAGGGGAATTTGAAGTCGGGATCCATGATGGTAGGAGGGGTCGTTCCTACCGGAGGAGTTAATCCTGCCGGAGGAGGAGTAGTGGGAAGGTGGGCATGTATATTTGGATTGAATGTAATATTGGCAGCAGTAATGGCAGCAGCATTATATTCTATGCTACTTTGAAGCATTCCGGAGTTGCCCGATTGTGAGCAAATCCAGACGAAAGGTATGCGACCGGTAAATATACCTGTTCCACCACGTACAATAATTTTACGGTCGCCCAACACATCGTAGTTAAACCCAAAGCGCGGCGAGAACATCACACGTGTCTTGGGCATTACGCCCGTATCATAATATTCGCCGTTGAAGTTGAGTGCATAAACCGATGGATTTGTTTGTATGAGTGCAGGGTCAATAGGGTAGATAGGCAGGTCGAAACGAATACCGCCGGTGAGGTTAAGGCGATTGTTTACTTTAAATTCGTCCTGTAAATACCAACTGAATTGGTTAAATTTGAAACCTGGAAAAACTTGCTCATATCCGGATGTATTTGGATAAGTGATTGAATAGAATACAGGATGTTGTCCGGTTGCAAAATCACTCCATGAGTCAAATACATAATGTCCAGTACCTTGAGGCATGAATCCGTTTTTGATGTTGTTCGTCTCAAAGCTCAAACCGATGGTAAAATTATGTGCACCAAGATTATATGTTATCTCGTCGGTAATATTCCAAGTACTCACTTGGCGCAGGTTACCATATGAAAAAGGTTCCGTTCCAAAACTTGTATAAGCAGTACCGCCCTCTCTTATGTCAACAAAGGGGAAAGTAATTCCACCGGTACTTCTAGGCTCATTTTGATAAGAATAGGTTACACGTAATGTGTTATTTATTTTTCCGCCAAAGAAGCGGGAATTCAACTCACCCGACAGCGAACTGAAGTTTTGCTCTTGAAAATAGCCGGTATTTTTAAACCACATGGCGTTCATACCGGTACGTCCACCGGTGCCGAGATTAAATCCTGATGATGTAGAAGGATAGAAAGGCGATTTAGAGTCCATATAGCTGTACCGCAGGTTAAACTTATGGTCACGGTGAATGTTCCAGTCGAGGCGTGCTAAGAATTTTTTGCTCGGACTCTCGAATGCATAGCCTTCGAAAGGTCCTGTTTCATAGCCATAATTATCACGTAAAAAATTGCTTATTATTTCCATTTGACTTGCTGTTGGGCGTGCAATATCTTGACTGGGGTCTGCGACACCATTAGTTGATGGTCTGCGAGAAGGGCCTGGCGCAAGTGTGCTTTCGGTTTCGTAATTCACAAACAAGAAGAGTTTGTTTTTCAAAATAGGTCCGCCGAATGTAAGTCCATAGGTTTTAGTTTCCGATGGAGGATTGGTGAAGTAGGTATCTTCCACCTTATTTCCGCGGAAACGGTCGTCGGTAAAGTAATGATAAAGAGAGCCTTTAAACTCATTTGTTCCCGACTTGGTTACTGCATTAACAGCGGAGCCGATGAACCCGCTTTGCCTTACGTCGTAGGGGGTGAGGCTTACGGAAATTTGGTCAAGTGCATCAATTGAGATAGGCGATCCGCCGCCCGGCAGATTTTGTCCGATACCGAAAGCGTTGTTAAAGGCAGCGCCGTCAACAGTAATAAAGTTTTGGCGGTAGTTACCTCCTCCAATAGCCTGCCCCTGAGCTTGAGGCGTAAGGCGCGTCAAATCGTTAATACTGCGTGAAATAGTAGGCATTTGCGCAATCTCAGTTTGCGTAATACTTGTAATTGCACCTGCGCGGTCGGAACTCATGTTCGACTTAGACCTATCAGCGGCAATTACCACGGCATCCAAGCCAACAGATTCTTCTTGTAATTCATTGTTTAGCACGAGGTTGTCGGCAAGCGCTAAACTAATGCCCGTAAGCTCCGCGCTACGGAATCCCATCATGCTGAAAGTTACATTATAAGGGCCTCCAGGACGCATATTCGCGAGCCTGTAATTTCCTTGCCCATCGGTGACAGCATAATACTGAGTACCTGTGGGTACATGCACAGCCTGAACCGTTGCACCCACCACGGCTAATCCGCCGGTTTCCGAAACTCGCCCGCTCATCGACGAGGTTGTCACCTGCGCCATTACTGTTCCACACAATACTAAAGCCATACTTAGCATTGCTAATCGTTTAAAAAATGTTAGTTTCATAAAAATATTATTTGGTTTAGAATAATCGTTGTGAAAGATTAGCTTACAAAATTAACAACTATATTTAACAAGAATATTAATACGGAATTAAATTGTCAACAGTTTTTTAATTTTTTTTCAAATATTTAAAATAGAAGCACTTATCAAAATGAAACAATAATTAATGAAAAATTAAGAAATAATTTCTTACCTTTGTACAATTATTAACATTTCGTGTGGAAAGATTTGATTGCTTGCAACCACGGAAAAAAAATGCTAAAATGATGAAAAATTACCTGTTTACCTCAGAATCGGTGTCGGAAGGACACCCTGACAAAGTAGCCGACCAAATTTCAGATGCTGTTTTGGATGAATTTTTACGCCAGGACCCGGAGTCTAAAGTGGCGTGTGAAACCTTTGTAACCACCGGGCTTGCCATCGTAGGCGGCGAAGTACGCACTACCGGGTATGTAGATGTACAAGAAGTTACCCGGCGCGTAATTAAACGCATAGGCTACAACAAAACCGAATATAAATTCGATGCTGATTCCTGCGGCATCCTATCGGCCATTCATGAACAATCGCCCGACATTAACCAGGGGGTCGTGCGCAAGAAAGTCGAAGAACAAGGCGCCGGCGACCAAGGGATGATGTTTGGCTACGCCACCAACGAAACCGACGAATACATGCCCCTGCCGCTCCTCTTGTCGCACATAATATTGCATGAATTGGCCATTATTCGCCGCGAGGAAAAACTTATGTCCTACCTTCGCCCCGATGCTAAATCGCAGTTCACTATCGAATATAATGCCAACAAACAACCGGTACGCGTACACACTATCGTACTGTCCACTCAACACGATGAGTTTGGTACAGCAAACCACATGCAGGCCAAAATTCGCAAAGATGTACAGGAAATCCTGCTTCCCCGCCTTATCAAACGATTGCCTAAACGGCTGCACAAGCTGTTCGACAAGAAATGTATCCTTCACGTGAACCCTACCGGCAAATTTGTCATTGGCGGGCCGCACGGCGATACGGGGCTTACCGGCCGTAAAATTATTGTTGACACTTACGGCGGCCGCGGCGCACACGGCGGCGGCGCTTTTTCAGGAAAAGACGCCAGCAAGGTGGACCGCTCAGCCGCTTACGCTGCAAGGCATATCGCTAAAAATATGGTAGCTGCCGGCATTGCCGACGAGGTGCTGGTACAAGTGGCCTACGCTATAGGCATTGCACAACCAGTAAGCGTGAATGTGAATACCTACGGCACCGCAAAGGTAAAACTCAGCGATGCTGAAATCGGCGAAATTATTTACAAACTATTCGACTTGCGCCCTGCAAAAATTATTGAAAAATTCGGTTTAAAATATCCCATCTTTGAAGCTACTGCCGCTTACGGGCACTTTGGCCGCGACTGTGTGAAAAAAGAAGTACTGCTTAACTACCAGGGCAAAAAAAGCACGAAAAAAGTTGAATTTTTCGCCTGGGAAAAGATGGATGCGGTGGAAATGCTGAAGAAAATATTCAATGAACAATGAAGGGTGCAAGGTAAAAGGTGAAGGGTGAAAATTAATAACTTTACGAACTTTATAACTTTATAAACTTTTAACTCGTAACCTGCTTTACGCTTCACAACAAATAAACAAATCAACAAATAAGCAAAAATTAAATGGCACGTATCGTAGCAATTGATTATGGAATAAAACGCACAGGTTTGGCGGTAACCGATCCTTTGCAGATTATAGCTACGGCATTGGATACAGTGCCAACGGCAGAACTGTTGGATTACCTGAAAAAATATACAGAGAAAGAAAAAGAAAAGGTAGAGCAGTTTGTGGTAGGCTATCCGCGCAATATGGATAATACCCCCTCGGAAGCCGCCTCACACATTGACACCTTCTTGAAGCAACTGCAAGAATCTTTTCCGGACATTGCAATAAGCCTCGAAGATGAACGGTTTACATCGAAAATAGCCTTTCAAACCATGATTGATGCAGGCGTAAAAAAAATGGCCAGGCGAAACAAGGCGACAGTCGATAAAATCAGCGCGGTAATCATCCTTCAATCCTTCATGGAACGCAGAAATCAATTAAAAATTAAAAATAGAATTGTTTCACGCTTCTAATTTGGTTTTATAGTTTGCGGAAGCTTTGCCGCGTGCCATATTTTTTAATTTTCCGCTAATCATCTTACGGCGGATAGGTGATAATTTTTCCGTAAAAATGCTACCTTCAATATGGTCGTACTCGTGCAGCACAATACGTGCCGCAATGCCATCGAGCCACTCGTCATGTTCTGTAAAATTTTCATCTAAATAACAGACCCGTATTTTCACCGGGCGTACTACATCTTCGTGAATATCGGGAACGCTCAAACATCCCTCGTTAAAAGTCCAGGTTTCCTTGCTATATTCCAAAATCTCGGCATTAATCATTACCCTTTGGAAAGTGGCTAACTCCGGATTTTTATCTTTAAAAGGCGCGCCGTCGGTAATAAATAAACGGATGGAATGCCCCACTTGCGGAGCGGCCAACCCCACTCCATCGGCGTTAGCCAGCGTTTCGCGCATGTCGGAAATTAACTGCCGAAGCTCCGGATAATCGGGAGTTAGTTGTTCAGCTTTTCGCTTTAATACCGTGGAACCGTATATGTAGATTGGAAGAACCATTATGATTTGTTTATTTGCTTATTTGTTTATTTGTTGTGAAGCGATTTTATGGTATCAAGTATCAAGATGTTAGGATATACGATATGCGACTATCAGTTAGTCAATTATTCAGTTATTCACCCTTTACTCATTAATCACTAATCATTAATCATTATTTAGTACGCTCTTGCGAAGACTACGCGGCCTTTCGAGGCTTGGTCGGTAACCATACATTTGCCGGATTCGGAGGGCATATCCGAAGGGATGCAACGTATGGTAGCCTTGGTTTCTTCCTTAATTTTCGCCTCGGTTTCGGCAGTGCCATCCCAATGACAAAGGAAGAAGCCGCCATCTTCTATTCGTATTTTAAATTCTTCATAGTCATCCACTACAAAGGTATTGTTCTCACGGAAATTTAAGGCCTTGTTGTAAATATTTTCCTGAATCGACTTTAATAAATCCTCCACATAAGGAGCTACTCCGACTATAGGGATAGTCTGTTTTTCAAACGTATCGCGACGGGCAATTTCCAAAGTACCGTTCTGCATATCGCGAGGGCCTAAGGCTATACGCACAGGAAGGCCTTTCAGTTCCCACTCTGCAAATTTAAAGCCTGAGCGCAGGTTGTCGCGGTCGTCCAATTTTACAGAAATACCGACTGCTTCTAACTCTGCTTTTACCCTCAGCAGTTGTTCGCGCATAATGGTCAATTCTTCTTCTCCTTTAAATATAGGCACTAGCACCACTTGGATAGGAGCCAATTTCGGAGGCAGCACCAAACCGTTATTATCGCTATGCGCCATAATTAGCGCACCAATTAAGCGGGTAGAAACGCCCCAGGAGGTAGCCCACACGTAATCTAACTTACCATCTTTACCGGCAAATTGCACATCGAAGGCCTTGGCAAAATTTTGTCCGAGGAAGTGCGAAGTTCCTGATTGCAAAGCCTTTCCATCTTGCATCAAAGCCTCAATGCAAAGGGTTTCGATGGCGCCGGCAAAGCGCTCGCTGGCGGTTTTACTGCCCACAATTACCGGCATGGCCATAAATTCACGAGCAAAACGGGCATACACATTCACCATTTTTTCGGTTTCTTCAATGGCTTCTTGAGCTGTGGCGTGCGCTGTATGACCCTCTTGCCATAAAAATTCGGCGGTACGCAGGAACAAACGGGTACGCATTTCCCAACGCACCACATTGGCCCATTGGTTACACAATACCGGCAAATCACGATAAGAGGTAATCCAATTTTTGTAGGTATTCCATATAATTGTCTCAGAGGTAGGCCTTATGACCAATTCTTCTTCCAATTTTGCCGAGGG
>JAIRUB010000042.1 GCA_031254635.1 Prevotellaceae bacterium
GTGTCCGTTTCAATTTGACAATGCAAAAATATGAATAAACAAAGACAAAAATAAACCTTGGCAAATTTTCAGCCTGAAATTTGACCTCTTGAAACAAAGTCCTATCAAAACAGCCTGAAATTTGACCTATACGCCCAATTCTTAATTCTATTACTGATAAGCATAGCAGCAACAAATTGCGGTATAGAAAAAGAAAAAATCACCTTATCACTGTCAAAATTGATGGCACCACCTTGATTCCTATTTCCCTGCCCATAGTAGCCGATTCACCATCGAAGTGTACATAGTCGTCCTTAGCTCGAATAATACTGATATTTTTACCTCTAAATGATTCCACCGTCCATGCTTTATGTAGCGATTTAGTGAATAAGCGTATGAATATCGAAGGCGCATTAAGATACGCATTCCCTTTCACAATGACCACATCTAACCATCCATCGCCGATATCGGCGAGCGGAGCAATATGAACATTGTTGCCCCATTGCGAAGCGTTGGCAAAGGTAATCAGATAAGCCTTGCGGTTGAAATGCCTTCCATCAATTTCAATACTATATTTGCGCGGTCTGTATTGTACTATTTTTTTGGAGGATAAGCAAACATAATTGAATAGTCCCCGTTTTCCTTTTGCATTGAAAAGATTTCCGATAAGCGCATCGAATCCAACACCTGCCGTCACAAAAAATATTTTTCCATTAATCGCACCTGCATCTATAACTTGAGTTTTGCCGGTTTTGAGTACTTCAACAGCTTTCTTGTAATTCATAGAAATATGCAGATGGCGGGCTAAGCCATTGCCTGAGCCCATGGGAATAATGCCCAGCGCGGTTTTGCTGTTCATAAGCCCGCGGGCTACCTCATTAACGGTGCCATCGCCGCCGACAGCTACCACAATAACAAATTCTTTTTTGGCAAAATAAAGCGCCTGCTCGTATCCATCGCCTGCGCAACGTGTAGTGTACATCGTGAGTTCATAATCGTCCGACAAACCAAATACTTTTTCGATATAAGCCCATATGGACTCTTTGTTTTTCGTTCCCGAAACAGGATTTATTATGAAGGCTATACGTTGCATTACACTAAGATAATTATTTTTGTATTAAAAGAGCTTGTGCTTCTGCTTTTAATACTTTGATTGCCATTGATGTTGATGATGACTCGGCGACAGCCAATTCAATGATTTTTTTCGATAAGGCTATAGCCGGTTCCTCCGGCTGCAACTCCATTGCTGCTCGATTGATTAAAGCGCTAACCTCGTTACGGGCAGTAGTTAGGTAATTCCAAGCCTCGCTGCTTACATATATTTGTTGGGTATAATTGTGTTCCATCTCTGCCCTGATGGCTCCAAGTAACAATAGCTGTAAATCAGAGACGCTACCGTTTTGTCCTACATAGCGCATCACCAATTCCGAGGGAGTAATCCGCTCCATCAGCATAATTAATCGTTCATAAGCCTGCAAACGAAGGGGAGAAAAATCGTTTTTTGGGACAGACATACTAATCGGTTTTTGCTTCTTTTTAGGGTGAAAAAAAGTGAAATAGCCGGCTAATATTACAAATATGACGGCTGAAATCAATATGATAGTTGAGAGGTCAATGTTCATTGTGCAGATTATTTTTACAAAAATAAGATTTTTTTTTGTAATTTTGTAATTTAATAGCAGGATAAATACCCTTATGAAAAAATATTTTGAGCAATTGAATATTTGGCATACTTGTTTTGTGTTAGGATTATTGCTGTTTATAGCAGTAGTGGGGATACGGTATTATAGATTGTATAACCGTCCTAATGTGCTGGTAGAAGGTTCTGCTGCTTATCTGTATATTCCTACAGGCGCCACAATGGAGCAAGTGTTGGATAGTCTTCGTAAAATGCAGGTATTGAGAGTAGAAAACCGCTTTATAACTGCCGCTAAAGGCAAAAAGTATGCGAATAGCATATATCCTGGTCGTTATAAACTCACTAACGGTATGACTAATGCCGCTTTGTTGAATAAACTGACCCGCGCTTTGCAAGACCCTGTGCGTATGACCTTATCGGGAAATATCCGCTCTAACGAACGTTTGGCTGTTTTATTATCGCGTTACGTAGAAACCGACTCGGCAAAAATCTTACTTACGCTGAACGATTCGACTATTGCAACCGGCTACGGCTTTACCCCTGCAACCATTATGGGCATGTTTATTCCGAATACTTATGAGGTATATTGGAATACTGCGCCGGAAGCCTTGTTGAAACGCATAAAGCGAGAGTACGATAACTTTTGGACGGGTGCACGGAAAAATAAGGCGAAAACTTTGAATCTTTCTCCACAAGAAGTTACAATATTGGCATCTATTGTATATGAAGAAAGTTTAAAAAATGATGAGATGCCGTGCATTGCTGGCGTTTATATCAATCGTTTGAAGAAAAAGATGACTTTGGATGCCGACCCTACCCTGAAATTTGCTGCCGGTGATTTTACGCTCCGGCGAGTACTCGGCAGGCATAAATTCATTGATTCTCCTTACAATACCTACAAGTATGCGGGGCTTCCTCCAGGGCCTATATGCGTGCCTCCACCTGTAGCTATTGATGCCGTACTGAATTATGAACGGCACGACTACCTCTATTTTTGCGCTAAACCCGATTTAAGCGGCTACCACGATTTTGCCAAAACCTTGTCGCAGCACAACCAAAATGCCCGAAATTACCATCAGATGCTGAACAAAAACCGGATTTACAGATAATAAGCCAATGAGCCAATAAATCAATGTGATAATGAGCCAATGAGGTAATATATTATCACATTATTCGGAAATTTTATTTACTGAATAGCCCCAAGTCGGTGCAAATCGGTGGCTGTATGAAAGCAGCAGCGACTAAAAAGAACGAGGAGTAATAGCGATTTATGAGTGATGAGCTGTAGATTTGATTATTTTAATCTCTTAGCCACTTTCCCTAAAGTTCTATCCCATATTGGTGCATCTTGTTATAGAGGGTTTTGCGGTCAATTTGTAAGATACGGGCAGCTTCTGTTTTATTTCCATTGGCACGGCGCAGAGCGGTCTCTATCAATTCCCGCTCATTTTCTGGACGCAAAGGCTTAACTGTCTCTATACGATTTTTTAGAGATGGAGCTGATAAGAGTGGCAAATTGTCGGGAGTAATCATAGTACCTGTTGTAAAAAGCGCTGCACGTCTTATCACGTTACGCAGTTCACGCAGATTCCCATTCCACATATAATCGTCTAATATCTGCAAAGTCTCTTTAGAAATCCCTTGAATAATTTTTCCTAATTCAGCATTCGCTTCTCGTAGAAAATGCTCCGCAAATAAGGGAATATCATCTTTCCGTTCGCGCAGTGGTGGCACAGTTATCGAAAATTCATTCAAACGATAATACAAGTCTTCGCGGAATCGTCCGTCGGCAATTGCCTGCTCCAAATCATCGTTGGTAGCTACGATAATCCGAACATCCACGGAAATATCGGAAGCTGCACCCACAGGCCGCACCTTCTTTTCCTGCAAAGCCCTCAGCAATTGCATCTGCACTTCGTAGGGAAGGTTACCTACCTCATCTAAGAAAATCGTGCCTCCATTGGCCTGCTCAAAAACGCCTTTCGTATCAGCAATAGCCGAAGTAAAGGAGCCTTTCAGGTGACCGAATAGTTCGCTAGGCGCCAAGTCACGCGAAAGGCCTCCGCAGTCCACTGCAATAAACGGAGCACCACGACGGTCGCTCAACTCATGAATCTGATGGGCTACATATTCTTTGCCTATTCCGCTTTCGCCAAAAATCAACACCGACATACGCGTAGGCGCTACCATTTGTACCATTTCTAACAATTTCTTCGCAACATAATTTTTCCCCACCACCATGCCGTAGCGCGATTCCTTTTCTTTTAAAATTGGTACAGGTGCATGTTTGGCTTGGATAGCTTGTTCTATTTTCTGTTTAAGGATAGATGGATTTACAGGTTTTTCCAAAAAATCAAAAGCGCCAAGTTTAATAGCCGACACAGCGCTTTGTATTTCCGCATAACCTGTCATAATAATTACAGGAAGCGCTGTCATCCGTTCTTTTATCCATGCCAGCAACATAATGCCATCGCCATCGGGTAAGCGAAGGTCGGACAAGACCAAATTAAAATCGTTTTTGTGCAATTCTTTCTTCGCCTGCTCCACGCCGGATAACAACAATGCTTCAAAACCGTTTTTGTCGAACCAGTTTTTCAACATGGCGCCAAAGGCTGCATCATCTTCTACAATAAGTATTTTACACATTATTCCCAATTTAATGTACAAAGATACATTTTTTTAGCTAATTTCCGAAATCTTTATAAAATTCCTTATTCTTTATAGGGCTCTATATGTATAATTACGTGAGTAGTAGTGCTATAATAATTTTTTAACTTCATTTCTATATCCGTAATTATTTGGTGCGCTTCCTATAGCGGAATAGCGCCGTCCATTCTAATGTGAAATTCAATGGCATAGGAGTTTCCTATTTTTCGGGTACGCAGGTTATGCAGGTCGCTTACCTGTTCAAATTCATTCACCATATTTTCGATTTCCCGTTCTATCTTTTCGGGCAAGGATCTTTCCATTAATTCATCCATGCTGGGCTTTATTAGGCGCAAGGCGACCCATATAATAAAGTAGCTTACCACCAAAGCCGCTATGGGGTCTAAAACCGTCCATTTTTCGCCCAGCAGTATAGCCCCTCCAATACCAATAGCAACGCCTATCGACGACAGCCCATCGCTGCGGTGGTGCCATGCGTTGGCAACAAGCGCAGTCGATTGCAACTTCTTTCCTTCAATAACGGTGTACCAATATAGTGCTTCCTTCAGCACAATAGACACAAGGGCTGCCACTAAGGCCAACATTCCCGGCGATGGCAAAATTTCGCCCTTAATTACACGTATGATATCACTTGCCCCATTCCAAGCAATGCCTGCTCCCACCAACAGCAAGATAAGCCCGATGATGAGTGTGGCAAAGGTTTCGAATTTGCCATGGCCGTACCTGTGGTTCTTATCTTTGGGCTAGTTAGCAATACGGACAAAAATCAGAATAATGAAATCGGTAACAAAATCGGATAAGGTATGAACGGCATCGGCAATCATAGCAGCGCTATTGCCTACAATACCTGCAACAAATTTAAATATTAACAACAGACAGTTTAATACTGCCCCTACAATGGTTATCTTATAAATTCCCCGCTCGCGTTGTTTAATAGATATATCGCTCATAATTGTATGAAAATATTTTCTTTTTAACGTAATTCAAACCCCGTGCCGTCGAATACTGCATATTCGCAGCCATGTATCCATCCTCCCAGAACAACAAGCTGGGAATGTTTGCCCACAGGCACAACTATAGGAGTGTGAAGATGCCCGAAAATAAAATAATCAATAGGATGTTCTTTTGCGTATGCCTGTGCAAATTGGTAGAGCGGCTCTTTTTCGTGTTGGAAAGGAATGGACAATCCTTTCGATAAACGGCTATGTCGCGACCAGCGGTGTGCAAAAGCTATGCCCCACCGTGGATGTATGGAG
>JAIRUB010000075.1 GCA_031254635.1 Prevotellaceae bacterium
CCAAAAGACAGTTCTTGAATATTTACCATCAAATGGACTCTTTGCACTTGCAAAATTATCTCAATGAGTTCTGTTATAAATTTAATCGGCGGTATTTCGGAGAGAATTTATTTGATAGGCTGATGCTCGCATCTGTGAGCTATAAAAACGAATTTAGGTATAACTACGGATAATCATTTATTTTTTACGTATATGGCTATGCCATTTGCCATATAGAAAATAAATAACGATTCCAACCAACATCCAGAGGATTAAGCGAAGCCATGTTGACCAGGGAAGCGATACCATTTGCAGAAGGCAGAAAAAAGCACCCAACGAGGGGATTAGCCATACTAAGGGTACTTTGAACGGACGTTTCAGTTCGGGATGTGTTTTGCGTAATACCATTACCGAAACACACACTATCGTAAAGGCCATCAGGGTTCCGATAGACACTAATTCGCCTAATACGTTTAGTGGGAAAAGGCCGGCAATAAGGCCGGTGGCACTGCCTGCAAAAATCGTTGCGTTCTGCGGCACACCGCGTTTTACAGTAACTTTGGAAAAGAGCTTCGGCAGCATTCCGTCTTTCGAAATGGCGTAATAAATACGCGATTGCCCCATCATCATCACTAAAATTACGGAACTGATACCGGCAATGGCGCCTAATTTAATCAGCGGGCTCATCCATGCTAAGCCTGTTCCGGCACGGTCGATAGCTAAAGCTATGGGCGCATCCACATTCAGTTCGCTATAGTTCACAATGCCCGTGAGTACAGCGGTAACTGACACGTAGAGCAGCGTACAAATGCCGAGTGAAAT
This sequence comes from Prevotellaceae bacterium, assembly GCA_031254635.1. Lineage (GTDB taxonomy): Bacteria > Bacteroidota > Bacteroidia > Bacteroidales > UBA932 > UBA932. The sequence continues at coordinate 802 of JAIRUB010000075.1, forward strand.
CAAAATCCCTCTATGCATATCCTTTTGCGGACGTTTTGTTTCCTGCGCTGCCGTGGAAAGTGCATCGAACCCAAGGTAGGCAAAGAATACTACCGCCGCACCACGCATAATGCCGCTCCATCCGAAATTCCCGTATTCGCCGGTATTTTTAGGGATGTAAGGAATCCAGTTTGATGTATCGATGTATGACAAACCGAAACCAATAAACATCAGAATTACCGCAACTTTAATTACTACAATCACGCTGTTAACCCATGCCGATTGCCGGATACCGCTTAAGAGCAAAGAGGTGATAAGCGCAACAATGCACACGGCCGGAAAGTTAATAATGCTGCCTGTAAAAAACCATTCACCGTTTATGTGCCCAAGCGTCGATTGTGCTAATTGTTGCGGCAAATCAATGCCCCAGCCGTGCAGCAGGCTTTGCATGTAGCCTGACCAGCCAACGGCAACGGTAGAGCAAGCAAAGAGATATTCCAAAATCAAATCCCAACCGATGAACCAGGCTAAAAATTCGCCCATAGTCGTATAGCTGTATGAATATACACTACCCGATACAGGAATCATGGCTGCAAATTCGGCATAACAAAAGCCGGCAAAAACACATCCGAGTGCCGAAATTACAAAAGAAATGGTGAGCGCAGGTCCGGCATATTGGGCAGCGGCCTGTCCGGTGATCACGAAAATGCCTGTGCCGATAATGGCGCCTATTCCCAGCGCTACCAAATTCGTGGCTGTCAGGGTACGCCGCAGCCCGCCGTTAGTAGTTTCCGCTTCGCGCAACATGGCGGCAATGTCTTTCTTCCGAAATAAATTTTGAAAAAATTCTTTCATGATGAAATTTTTACAAAAGTATAAAAAAATAGTTAAATTTGCACTTTAATTCCAGTATGAAAAAATTACTTTCTATTATTTTCCTGTTGCAAACGGTGCTGCTGCAAGCGCAGGAAAGTGAATTTAGGCAACACATCGGCTACTTGGCTTCCGACTCCCTGCACGGCCGGTTAGTCGGCTCAGCAGATGACAGTCTTTCCGCAACATACATTCGACGGGAATTGGCGTTTTTCGGCTATCAGCCATTAGCGCACAACGGATGGCAATCTTTCAATTATACGCTCGGCAGGGCTGTATCCGACCAATCACAACAAAAAATATCCAGCCGAAATGTGACAATGATGCTTCCGGCAGGGAAACAACCGGCTACAGAAAGTATTGTACTGGGCGCTCATTTCGACCATATAGGCATGGGAGGTAAAAATTCGGGCAGTAGAAAGCCTGATACATCTGCTGTACATTATGGAGCCGACGATAATGCTTCGGGCGTGGCTATGGTATTGGCATTGGCTAAAGAACTGTCAGACCAAAAGAGCCAACTACAGCGTAATATTGTGGTAGTAATGTTTGGAGCAGAAGAACAGGGACTCATAGGCGCTAAACATTTTATTGAACACCCTCCTGCAGAAATCGGCAAAATAGTAATGATGTTTAACTTCGATATGGTTGGGCGGCTCGACTCTACCAAACTCCTGCAAGTACACGGCACCAAGACCTTTGTTGAGGCTGAACAGTTATTAAATAATGTAACACTTAATCGCAACGAATTACAGCTTCAGCTTTCCGGCGGAGGATACGGACCTTCAGACCATTTGGCATTTTATGCCGCTAAAATACCGGTACTGTATTTTACCACCGGTATACATTACGATTACCATACGCCCGAAGATAATATAGATAAAATTAATTTTCAAGGGATGACTACCATTTTGAATTTTGCAAGGTCTATTGTTACCCAAATAGCAGAAGCCGAAGAAGCGCCGACTTTTCAGGAAGCAGGCGATAGCGAACCGGTACGTACTCATGGTGCCTTTAAAGTTACGCTTGGATTAGTGCCCGACTTTAATGCTATTTATGAGGGCCCCGGCATGCGAGCCGATTTTATTACCGAAGGTAAGCCGGCACACAAAGCAGGGCTGAAAAACGGCGATATAATTCTGGAAATAAACGGCACAGAAATTAAAAATATTGATGATTATATGAAACAACTCGGTGTATTAGAATCCGGTAGCACTATTAATGTAAAAGTAAAACGCGGAGAACAAATTTTGTTCTTTATCGTACAACTACAATAAAACAATTACGAATTACGAATTACGAATGGATATGAGATTATGCGACAATGAATAACAACTGAATAACTATTGAATAATTTGTAACTCGTAACCGAAAATAACTCGCTTCACGCTTTACGTCTAACGCTTCACGACAAATCAACAAATAAACAGTTAAACAAAATAATGACAAGAACAAAAAAAACACTCTGCTGGACGGCAGCTATAATTATCACATTGGCGGCTGTGGTATTTCAACGCATGAGCGGCCCTACCCATCCGCTAAAGGCACAATTTACGCTTAACGGCATTACTTACGGCCTGTCGTTGCCGCGCAGTTTAAATACCGACAGCGAGGGCATGAAACTACGCATCAAAGACTTGCCGCAAGATGTTCAAATATGCTGTATGTATGAGCCTTTATTCAGCGAATCGCCGGCATGGGACACCCTCAATGCCCGCCGCGATGAACGTGGCGCTTTCATTATTCCTTTTCCGCCGCATCATGCTGCCGAAAAAATTAACTATTTTATTACCATCGCTTCTTCTTCGGAGTCAGTATTTGTAACCGACGAACCAATAACGCTTCGATTTAAGGATAACGTGCCGGCCTGGTTGTTAATTCCACACATCTTATTAATGTTTGCAGCCATGCTCTTTTCCAACCTTGCCGGTATCCTGGCCTTCGTTAAACAAAATTTGTTTTACCGCTATGCCAAATGGGCCTTATGGTGTCTGCTTGGCGGCGGATTAGTATTAGGCAGCATTGTCCAAAAAATATCTTTCGGGCAATTCTGGGCCGGCTGGCCTTTAGGGCAGGACCTTACCGACAACAAAACCTTACTGATAGTACTTTTATGGACTGCTGCCGTGTGGGTAAATCGTAAATTTAAAAAACGCTATATTTGGGCAATAGTAGCAGCAATCATTATGCTGGCAGTATATTCCATCCCGCACAGTACTATGGGCTCGGTTTATGACCCGAAAACAGGAAAGGTAACTACGCATTTATGAATAATGGATTCGAGATAAAGGATTTAAAGACAAAAAAAAATTATTCACATTGGTATAATTACCCCGATTTTTGCAATGAAACCGTATTTTCGGGGTAATGCACGGCAGCCACAAAAAATCTCAACATCTTCAAAATGAATTTGTTAAGATTTGAATTTTATTTACTGAATAGCCCTAATTTAGAGGTGAAGGGGAAAGACCTTATTCATTCCATCCATCCGCATCCGAGCATGAGTGAGGCCATTATGGAAGCCGTTGCGGTGGCACATGGGGCAGCAGTGCATTTATAAGGTTTATTGATTTGTCCACGAACCACACGCAGATCAACAACTCGTCATTCATAACTCGCTATTACTCTTCACTCTTTTTAGTCGCTGCGGCTTTCATACAGCCACCGGTTTGCGCCGATCTGCAAGTGGCTGCACAACCTGTAGCAGTCTGTTGTTGAGTTTTCTCTGCTTTTGGAACAATTTCACTTACGGTAAAATCCAACTTTTCAAGAGCTTTCTGTAGCTTTGTCTTGTCTGTTTTTTTGCTGTCGAACTTAATCCACACTTCTTTCTTTGCAAGGTCCACCTTCAGGTCTGTTACCCCTTTTTCATGAGGAATGCTGTTCATGATTTTTTTCTTGCAATGGTCGCAGTCCACGCTCACGCTAAAGGTAACTTCAGCCTCGTTGTTTTTGCTTTGCGCCTGTATTCCGCTAACCACCGCCAGCGACAACACCGCCGTAAAAATAATGTTCATTGTCTTTTTCATAGTTCTATTTTTTATATTATTCATTGTTCATTATTCATTTAAATATTGTGTATCTAAGCCCTGCATAAAACTTCCTACCCATTAGCGGTCCCCAGATTACCGAAGAATTAAAGCCGTAGCTGTAGGGTGCATCATGTGAAAGGATAGGATTATTCTGGGTATAGTTGAGGATATTTTCCATGCCTGCGTAAACCAATAGCCCTTTGAAATTACGGGTAAGCTGTGCAAAGAACATCGGATACACCGGTGAATAGTGGTCTTTTTGGTCGTCATGCACAAAGTTAGGCAAACGGCTCTGTCCGTTGATTTGAGCAGTAACATCAAATACCCACTTGTTCATACGGGTGGCATATTGTATGTTTAATACACCTTTATAGCGGTCAACGAGCGACAGCTCTGTGAGGCCTTGTCCCTGAAGGTCGGCACGGGTATCGTTATAACGGAAGGTAGCCGTAACACTGAAACGTTCTACCGGAAAGGAGCTGAAGTCAATTTGGTAAGCATTGGTAAAGGAGCGCCCGTTCAAATTATATATATGCACTTTATCGTATAAATTAGGTGTTGAACTGATTTCCTGATTTACCAATACCTGGTCAATGAAATCGGTACGGAAATAATCCAGGCTGATATATGCCTTTTCGTCTTCAAAGCATTTGAAGTAAAACATTAGGCTGCCGCCGTAGGTCCAGGCATCTTCTAATTTGAGGTTGTTGGCAATACTGACTTGCCGGCCGGTGGCTAATATCCCTATATTATCGGTAATTACATTGACTGAGCGGAACCCGCGGCCTGCCGCAGCGCGGAAAATAATGTTATCACTAAAATCATACTTTAGATTAACACGGGGAGTAAACAGCCATTTGTAAAGACTATTGTAGTCGAGCCGCATACCGGCAATAAACACCAGCTTCTCGTCTTTGTTGAAGGTGTATTCGCTATAAATGCCGCCCACAGTTTCTCTTCTGCTCAAATCCTGTACAGTTGGCACATTTGGGTTAACGCCATCAAACCACCGGTCGTTTAGCAGTTCGTTATAGTCGTTGAAGTGTCCGTTAAGCCCTGTGATGAGTTTGTGATGTTCATTGAAAGTGTTATAGAGCATCAGGTTTAGGAAGGCGGAATGTTGTGTGCCGCTGTACTCTTTAACACCGAAGAACGATTGAATATCGTGATAGGTATAATCGGCCACAAAGGCTATGTTCGATGAATTATCATCGGCCAAGGGGTAGCCTGTTTTGGAGTATATATTAATGTGGGTATTGTCGATATTAGTGCCGTAATTATTGGTAAGGGGATTACACGGGGCTTGTTTGTCAAAATGCATTTGGCCGCCCTCGCGGGTTTCATACAAGCCGGAAAAGCCAAAACGCCATTGAACACCATTATCAACCAGATATATCCAACGGTTGCTGAAATTAAGCTGCCTTTTCATCGGTTCGTCCATAAAGCCATCGCTGTTGCCGTCATGCTTCTGAGCATCAATTGAGCCGTGAGCGAAGATAGCTGTTGACCATTTCTTATTTAACTGTAGCGACGAAATAACATTCAATTCCGAGCGCAGCAAATGATCGATGTAAGCATTCACAAAGAGCGGTTCTTCAGTTGTAGGCTTGCGTAATTCTAAATTAATTTGCCCTGCAATAGACTCATAGCCGTTGATGACTGAACCGGGGCCCTTAGCTACTTGAATGCTTTCTAACCATTGGCCGGGAATATAACTAAGCCCGAAGGGAGCGGCCAATCCACGCATGGCAGGGCGGTTCTCCTCAAGCATGGAGGTATATTTGCCAGCAAGGCCCAAGAGGCGTATCTGGCGTGATCCGCTAATAGCATCGCTATAGCCGACACTCACACTGGCAGTGTTTTCAAAACTTTCGGCCAAACTGCAGCAAGCCATCTTACAAAGGCCGGCATTGGTAATTACTTCGGTTTTTACCGGCTTAATCTTTGATACATAATTGCCCTCTTTGGCTGCTGAATATACCACTTCATTCAGGGTATAGGAAACCGTGTCTTTAGCAGGCGGAGTGTTCTGCGCCTTAGCCGAAATAATGATGATACAGGTAAAAGATAATAGTAATATTTTTTTTGTCATGACTTCAATTTATAAGGTTATACAAATAATAAAACAAGTGCTTTATTATTAGCCTACAAACGAAGTTGTGCCAAACAATAAATGTCGGACGAGAGTGAATTTTTTAATGGCGGCGGGTCATAATTGTGAAATGCAATAAGACAGGGAGTGGCAGTCTTAATAAGTATTACCGAAGAAAACAAAGCCTTGTCAATGCTATAGTTCTTGAAAGTAAAAGTATTACTGTTTACCACCTGATCAAGTTGCAACACCTGATATGTTCTGTCACAACAATGCTCCTCGCTTGTTTGCTCCTGAACATATTCCCGGCAACATTTATCTTCATGTTGACAATTACATTTATTGTTATTAGCCAATAATACGAACTGGCTGCTATGGCTACAATGGCAATTATATATACCTACTCCAATTATCCCGATACTGTAAACCGGCATGAGTAAAGTAATCAGTAAATATTTTGCTGCAATTTTCATAGCAGCAAAGGTACGATTTTTTTCTTACATAAAAAGGCGCCAAGGATAAAAATAATCCTTAGCGCCTTTGGGTGAAATAGAGAATAGCTGTCCTTATTTCTTGAAATAACGGTTATACAAGCCCTCAAAACCTTGTCCATGACGGGCCTCGTCTTTACACATTTCGTGTACGGTGTCGTGAATAGCGTCTAAGTTCAATTCTTTGGCGCGTGTAGCAATGCGCTTCTTGTCGGCACAGGCGCCAGCTTCGGCTTCCATACGTTTTTTCAAATTGGTTTTGGTATCCCAAACCACTTCGCCTAAAAGTTCGGCAAAACGTGCTGCATGGTCGGCTTCTTCAAAAGCATAACGCCTGAATGCCTCAGCAATTTCAGGATAACCTTCGCGGTCGGCCTGGCGGCTCATAGCCAAATACATACCTACCTCTGTACTCTCTCCCATAAAATGCGCTCTCAAACCTTCCAATACTTCGGAATCAACACCTTGAGCTACGCCCAAACGATGTTCGTCGGCAAACTGCAAGGCGCCTTGGGTTTCTTCCATTTCTTTAAATTTCGATTTAGGTTGTTTACATTGCGGACAAAAGTCCGGAGCTTCGGCACCTTCGTGTACATAACCACATACGGTACAAATAAATTTCTTTTTCATAAAATAAGATTTAAAAATTGTTTATAATTTCATTATTAATGGATGTTTTTTTACATTCCTTACAATAACCTTTGTAATATACCTGACATTCTGTAATATAAAAATCTAAAAATTGCTGTTTGTTCTCCAAGGTAAAATTCTTTGGCAAATCGTAAATCCGGCTGCATTTTTTGCAACGGAAGTGCGTATGAGCAACTATATCACCATCATATCGTACATTTTTTTCATCAATATTCAATGCAATAATAGCTCCTTGCTCCGATAATAGCTTGAGTGTATTATAAATGGTGGTTCTGGAAAGCGTAGGTATAGCAGGACTCAGTGCAGCATAAATTATATCTGCAGTGGGATGGGTTTTGTTTTCCATCAAATACTGCATAACAGCAATTCGCTGCAGCGAAGGCTTTATATTATACTGCAAGAGCCGTTTTTGTATATCTAAAATTGTATTCATTTCAAAATTAAAATAATTATAAAATTATAATTCGTACAAAGTTAAGATATTTTTTTTAATTGACAAAATATTTTTTGATTTATAATTGAATCTTTAAATTTACCCTTTGGCGGGAATGGGGATGCGACGGATTTTTCGATGAATCCATAAGATATCCAAGGCGGAGGTTAGTAGTACAAAAAGCAGGGCGAACAATAGTGTCCAGCCAAAGCTCGTTACAGCTTCCGGTAAATCAAAAACCGCTAACCGCACCATATACCAGCCTTGTGCCATGTAAGCAACCACCAAACTGATTGAGCCTACCAACACATTCAGTAATAGTACCAACAGGCAATAAGGCCCTGCTAAATGATTACGGGTGTACCCTAATAATATAAGGTTGCCTAATGTTTTTTGGTTTTTATATACTAACAAATTAATACTTAACAACATCAGTCCAATAGCAGGTAGCATAATTAATACGCCAACTGTCAATACTGCTAGAATCAATAAGGTTAGGAAATACGAGAGTTTCCCTTGTTCCCCCTTATTGCTGTTGATTTCATAATTTTCTTTCGATGCAAAAAAAGTGGCAATTTGTGGGTCGGAGGGGTTGTTCACCTCTATAATCAGGCGCGACACACTGTGTTGCTGGCGGCTGTCGCCAAAACGGCTGTTAGCCCACTGCATAAAGGTTTCAGGAACTAAAATAGTATTCAACTCGTCGGAAAAGCCTGCAATGCAGCCCGAAAATTCTTCTAACCTGCCATTCCCGCCCAATAACACATTAAACTTCACCTGCTGCACAACAGCTTCTGAAACAAGCGGCAGGCCTTGACTTTCGGCGAAGCCGAAATTATATAAGGTTAAATAATCGCGGGGAATAATGATTGGAATCAGGCGCGAATTAAGCTCCCAGCCCCAAGGGGTATAAGTACCGCCAAGCAAGCGGTCGGGCACTGACTCAAAAAACGCTTCGGTACCATAACCATAAGGGATAAGGCTATTCCTGTCGGCATATAGCTGTACGGAATAGCGCGCAGGCGTAAAGGCCGAGAGTGAATGTACAAAATTTTGCTCCTTCAGTTCGGCTATTTCCGCATCACTAAAAACAAGATTAGCCACGTTCTTGGCAAAAACAGGCACACGTTTGTTCAGCACTATAAATTCCGATTTAAACAGCCCTGTTCTATCCGACGACAGCAAGGGGCGGATATCCATCAAAAAACAAAAGGCCGAAAAGATAATGGCCATGCCTGCACAGGCTGCAAACAGGTAGCCCAGCAATTGTGGAATACTGATATTCTTGTTAAGCAATTTCCTTAGCATAGCCGAGCTGTTTAAAGTTTAAAATGATGATGATAATTAAATGAGTATTCCTGCCCAAGGGAGCAGAGGAGCAGTCCGGCGCCACGGCTGCGCAGTTCCTGTTCAATCAGCGATGACACGATGCTAATATTAGCATCGTCTAAATGGCTGAAAGGTTCGTCTAACAACAAGAAATCGAAGGGTTGGCACAAGGCGCGGATGACAGCTATTCGTTGCTGTTGCCCGAAAGAAAGCCTGCCTGCCTTTTCTTGCTTTTTATCGGCAAGGCCTGCAGCATCGAGCATAGCATAGATTTCTGCTGCGGTTTTTTGTCCAATAAGCCGGTTTTTTATCAAAATATTTTCTAATGCTGTTAAGTCTGAAAACAACCTCAATCCTTGAAAAACATAAGAAATATGTCGGCTGCGAAGTTGGCTCCAGTATTTTGCTTTTATAACCTCCAAGGGTTGCTGGCCGTAAGTAATAGTGCCGCTAAAATCGCAGCGCTCGCCGAATATATAGCTCAGAAGTGACGACTTTCCTGCACCCGAAACAGCGGTTACCAACACATACTCACCCTTAGCAAAAGCAATGTCCCTACCCCAAATTTCCGACGCTACGGGGGCGTCGGAAAGAAATGAGGGTAGAACATTATTCAACGAGATGCTATTCATCGTTTAATTGACACTTTCTATTAATTTTACCAATTGTTTCAATGAATTTTCCTTGCCGCTCTTGAATTTCAACGAGGCTTGTGAATTATACTTGGAATTCATGCCCATCGAGAAATCCTTTAAGATGCTTATGCCCGATAGTATTCTTTGGTCAGCGCTCATATTAAGGAGGTCTCTAATCGCTTTCGGATACTCATCAAGATTAAGGTTTATATAGAACAGTGAGGGGGAGGTTTTCATAGCGTTTCCAATAGTAGCATTTGATGCAATGTTTTTAGCATTGCCGCCGGCTAAGAAATTTGCAATACTTTTTTCATCAGCGGTTATAAATAAACGGTTATCCTTATAAGCGAAATAAGCTGCTGCCACGCCGAAATTAATTTCATAATAACTGCCAACATTATCCACTATATCTCCAGGAATCATAGTTAATAATTTTTGAAAGTCGGCTTCACTGTTTATCGTTAACGACAGCCCGAGCAAAGGCATAGACATAGGCCCTTCGGCAAAACCATAGAGGCTGAACATAATATCGCCGCCCAAAACATTAAGAACAGCATTCACTTCAGAATTTTCCAAGACCTCTACTACTTGTTCCATTTCATAATTTGAGACACCAACTGCCGAAAAGGCTTGTTTCATCATTTTAATATACTGTGGAAAATTCAACGCCATTTTAAACGCCAAATAGGAGGTTTGAGGAAAATCTTTCAACATATTCTGGTCAGACTCCCATTTCATGATAGGATATTTTTCGTAGAAAGCGTCCACACTTTCTTCCGGTGTCATGATGAGTTCCGCCTTAATTTCATCATTATTAAAATCTAAATAAGCATGTATATTTATATCGGCCATATCGTCCATTATTGGAATATCCATGCTATAATAAGATTTAATCAATTCACTCAAATTAGCATACATTTGTATAGGAAACCAAAGGCTTATGTCGCTTGAACGTTGGCTGAAATTATTAAAGTCGGGCACATTCATCAAACGATCTTCTTCCGGCAGCCTAAAGTAATAATCAAAGTTCACCCCTTCCGTATCACCTATAAAAGCAAAGAATAATTTATCGTTCCAGACAATGCACCCATTACTATCATCATCTTTATCTATCATTTTATAAGACAGTTTATCTTGAATTTCAGGCATATCCGAACCTATTAGCTTGTGTAAGTTTTGCTCAAAGAGGGTTTGGTCCTTCATGCAGGCAACATAAACACCCCTTATATTTTCATCCTGCATTTCTATAAAGAAATAAGCCTGGTCTATGTTTAACCCTCTCTTGTTGGGGTTGTTCAGAATATTCAGTATAAAGTCTTTATTTTCATTTCTATCTAAAGATTCAACAATGTCCTGATAAAATTTAAACTGGCTCAGCTTATCGAAGCCGCCTTTTTCTATCAACTGCTTATTGTCAATAGCCAACACCATTTTGGCATCTTTGGGAATAACATTCAGCAGGGGCGAAACGCCTTTCTTCTGACAGGAGGCAAACATCAGCGGCACAAACATTAGGAGTAGCATCCATTTTTTCATAATTTTCATAGTTTTATGGGTTTTAATTAGTAAATTATAAGATTTTGGTGCAAATATAGTTATTTTTAGTTAAAAGTTAATTTTTAGAGTTACACGTTTTTATCTTTAAACCCCTAAATATCTCATTTTACTTTTTTTGCCAATAATTTTCAATCAAGAAAACAAGCTTAGTAGCAGGAATTATGCGGTGATATGTCGCACGAAGCACTATGTAGTCGAAGCTTGTGTCGGGCACTCGTGCGAAAAGGTATCTAATTTTTAATAAGCTAATAAGGTTTAAATGCTCTTTGTTAATCAAATGCTACTAAGGTTGTTCTGTTTAGAAAATAAGGTAAAAATGAGGTTTCTTAAACTTTCATAGATATTTAAATCGGAATAGATATATTTTGGGTCCAGTTTTTGTAATGTTGCGGTAATGTAAAATATTTTGTGTAAATGCTAACTTTGTGATGTATTAAGGATTTTCCCAAGTCGGGCATGCCCGACTTGGGAAAAAGCGCAACAGAAAATAAACCTTAACACATTAACATTATGAACGACAAAAAGTTAGAGATTCAGAAAGACTTCTTCAAGCAATTCAAGAAAAAAGAAGATTTTCAAGATTTTTTTCAAAACCTTTTTAAAGA
>JAIRUB010000124.1 GCA_031254635.1 Prevotellaceae bacterium
AGATGACACAAAGATATAACAAGCAAATCAACTATGACAAACTATTGCAAAAAAATAGCCTGAATTTTGTCCACTTGAACAAAATCTACGAAAAATAGCCTGAAATTTGTCCATTAGACGAGATTTTTTTATTATCTTTGTATTAAGCAGATGCTAATCCTGCTATTCCCGTCGCCGTTAGTACCCGATTCACCGAAGTGGTTAATGGCACGGCGTATAGGGATGATTGCGGAGATTGTGCAGGGGTTAATCCCTCACTTTAACAAAATGTTCTTCGCTTTTCCACAAACCGTGTTTATTGCAGTAAGCTAAAGCTATAAGACGCAGGCTTACGGCAGGCTGTACTGTAAATGGCACTTCTATTTGTAAAGGATCATTGCCCAAGGCCGCGGTATCGAGCCGTGCTTCACCCACCAAGCTTTCTAAATTCCATAGTTGGATATACACAAAATGGTGAACAGATGTATTGGGATGTTTTGCCGCCGTGCCTATGCGCACCCTTACGACAAAATCCTTATCGCGTTTAGCTTCCTGCCCGCAAATAATTACCGGTGTGTGTTTGTCGGCATAAGTGCGGACGGCTTCACTCCTTTCGGCAAAATCTGAGTATGTAAATAATCTTGGCATAAGTAATTAATATTTAGTGATTAATGAATGTAATATACGTTTTTTTTATTTTCTTAATTACTTTCTACCCCGTACCTTTTACCTTTTCAACTTCTACCGCAGCACCCTCAATACCGATTCAAAAATCTTCAACCCGTCGGTATTTCCTAATGCCTGATCGGCAGCCCTTTCGGGGTGTGGCATCATGCCGTAAACATTCTTCTTAACATTACATATTCCGGCAATATTGTCGACCGAGCCATTGGGGTTTGCCGCTTCCGATACAGCACCGAATTCATCGGAATAGCGGAACAATATCTGATCGTTTTTATGCAGGTTAGTCAAGGTTTGTTCATCGGCATAGTAACGCCCATCGGCATGGGCAATGGGGATTTTAAGCGCCTTATCGCGTTGCAGAAAACGAGAAGTGTAAGCCGTTTTGCTGTCGGGCATCAGGTAAACATTCTTACATATAAACCGTTGGTTGTTATTGGGCAGTAAAGCTCCGGGGAGAAGCCCGCTTTCACACAGGATTTGGAAGCCGTTGCAAACACCCATCACAAAGCCACCCTTGTCGGCAAACTCCAGCACCTCGTTCATTAAAGGCGAAAATTTAGCTAAAGCGCCGCAGCGCAGATAATCGCCATACGAAAATCCTCCCGGCAACAATATTCCGTCAACTCCCTGTAAGCTATGGTCTTTATGCCATAACTTCACCACTTCCCGCCGGAGAATATTGCAAAAGGTATAAATCATATCATGGTCACAATTAGACCCGGGGAAAATTACAAGACCGAATTTCATATTTTTAAGCAAATTTTAGACAAAGATAAGAAAAAATCCGTAAATCTGAAAAAAATAAAAATACAAAATATAAATTTTATGCGATTGATTACATAAAATAAAATAATTTTATATCTTTGCACTGCATAAATTTTTAAAAATGGGAAACAAATTTGAGCAGATAATAGCAGAACAAAAGGAGGAGCGAAACGCTTTGCCGGTGACAGATTGGTGTAGCCGGGCTGACGAGTCGAAGATTGATTTGGACAGCCCTCTTGCACAAATCGTTATTGGTGTGCGCCGTAGTGGAAAATCAACGATTTGCCATAAAGTGCTAAAAAACAGAAATATAGATTATGCTTATGTTAACTTTGACGATGAGCGGCTTCACGATTTGAGAAGCGAGCAACTAAATGATGTGTTGCAGGCATTATACACTATTTATGGCGATTTTAAATACTTGTTTTTAGATGAAATTCAGAATGTTGAGGGCTGGCATTTATTTGTTAATCGATTATTGCGGCAAGGTATCAGGCTGATAGTTATAGGTTCTAACGCAAAACTTTTGAGTGGAGAATTGAGCACACACCTCACAGGGCGCTATGTTGAAATAGAACTTTTCCCCTTTTCGTTTTCCGAAACGCTCAACTATAAAAAAATAAATCATAAAGCAAGCACAACAAAAGAAGTTGCATTTCGTCGCCAAGCCTATTTAGATTATTTGAAACAGGGAGGGTTCCCTGAAATGTTCCGTGTTGGCGAAGGCCAAAAACGCGAATACCTTCGTACCTTGTTTCAGTCGATAATTTTCAAGGACATTGTAAAGCGATTTACTGTAAGGTACATTAAGACACTAACTGATATTTTCAATATTTTACTGAATAATATTTCGCGGGAAATAAGTTATACGAAAATTGCTAAAATGTTGAATATTAGAAGTGTACATACGGCTCAAAATTACGTTTCCTATCTTAAGCAGGCATATTTGTTTTTGTCTGTTCCGCGTTTTTCGTACAAAAGCATTGCTCGTGCTAGCAATCGGAAAATGTATGTGATAGACTCGGCTTTTCTATCGTTCTTGCCCGAAATTACAAGTTCAAACGATGGTTTTTTATTAGAAAATATTGTGCTTTTAGAACTATGCCGACGGCGGGCGAACAATAACTTCGATATTTATTATTATAAAAATAATTATGAAATAGATTTTGTTATTGCAAAAAATGGTAATATACAGGAACTTATCCAAGTTTCATTGGCTTTGAATAACGAAAAGAGGCGAAAAAGAGAAATTTCCGCCTTACTTAAAGCCGCCGACGATTTAAAATGTAATAATTTAAAAATCATAACACAAGAAGAGAAAAATATCATTGTGCAAAATGGCCAAACTATTGAAATTATTTCGGTAATTGATTGGTTATGCGATGGAAATAATACCTTAAATATTTTCTAAAATAATGAATAAACATAAAACAATATCCTTAAACTTACTGATTCACGGTTTTGCAGCGGCTCATGCGCTTACCGCTTATCTTTTGTTCGGTACACGCTTGGGCGATAGCGCTGTACTCACCATTCTTACGGTAAGCATGATTTTGTTTGTAGCCCGTTTGTATGATTTTCCCGTAGAGGCAAGTTTGGTGGTTGCTGCATTAAGTTGTTTTGCAGGTTTTTATTTGGGTACCCAAGGCGCTGAACTCTTTTGCCATTATTTCCCGCAACAAGCGCGTTTTGCTCCGCAAATTACCACAACGGTAGTAACCGAATTGCTGGGGTGGACTACCTTCTTAATCGTTTTTTATTATAGCAAGTCGCACCGGAAAGCCTTGAATGTGGAAATTGTGAAGAAACAAAAGGCGCGCTTCCAGTATAATCAGTTGAAACAACAGTTAAATCCTCATTTTTTGTTCAATAGCTTGAATGTGCTTGATTATTTGGTACATATAGATGCTAACCGTGCCAGCGATTTTATTAAAAAAATGGCGGATGTGTACAGGTATATGTTAGATAAAGAGAGTGATATGTTGGTGTCTTTGAAAGATGAGTTAGACTTTGCCCTGGCTTATGTCGATTTGCTGAAAGAGCGTTTTGATACCGGCTTGGAGGTAGAAGTGAATATCCCGAACAAGTATGTAAATCAGCGTATTATTCCTTGCGGTTTGCAACTGTTGATAGAAAATGCGATTAAACATAATGTGGTAAGTCCCGAAACGCCTTTGAGTATAAAGATTTATGTAGAAGATGAAAATGTTGTTGTGTACAACAACCTGCAGCTTCGTCAGCGTATTTACGGATCGAGCGGGGTAGGCTTAGCCAATATCGAAGGACAGTATGCCTCAGCCTTTAACAAGAAAATAGAAATTTGTAAGACGAATGATTTTTTTATGGTGAAAATACCTTTAATAAAAATGATATATACGCTATTGGAATAAAAAATTATTCACATTGGTATAACAAATGGGTAACAAAATTGCCTAAAATCGGCATTTTAACGGACTTGATCCATAACAGAGATAAATCAAGCTGAGAGTACATCTTGTGTTATTATCACAATAACACAAAATCCATGCCATTTTAAACGTGCTGTTGGCGTGCTTTCCTGTCGCTTAAATAGCCCCAAATACCAGCCCCTACGGCAAATACTCCTACGGCAATAAATAAATAAGTTCCATATTTTTACTCCTCTTTATCTATGAGTATTTTGCCTACTTCTTTTTTCATCTACTATATTTTTTACAAAGATAATATTTTTTTGTAAAAAAAAAATGCAAACATTAGTAAATATCCCTACAAATAAAAATTCTCAACTTATTGATTGTTGGGGCTTTTTGTTTAGTAGAGATACATCAAAAACCAGAATATAGCTCCGGGAATAATGATTATTGCGTTATTATTATTCATGTTTTTACTCAAAATATTAGTACGTTGTGTGTGTGTGAACCTCCACCTCCAATCTATCCTGTACTTCCACCACTTTAGCTGCAGTATCTGTTTTTTTGCTACATTACCTGAATTTGCTACCACACTTTTATCCATCCTGAATAATTACAAAAATTTGCCCAAATAGCATTCATTATTAATTATTAACTGCTCCAACTCCCTTCGTTCCTTCTTCGTCGGCCTCCCCGCCCCCTTGTCGCGCTGAATAAAAACAGTAAGGTTGCGATGTTCCAATTTGGCCAATTCTTCGGCAGAGGTGTGATTTTCGATGTATAAAGACACGTTTTTAGCCGGTTGACGATTATCTATGAGTCCAATAACTTTGTAAATATAAACCACCGGCGATTTGCGTAATTCTATACTATCGCCGATTTTTACAGTACGTGACGCCTTGGCCTCTGTATTGTTAACCTTTACTTTGTTGGCCTTGCAAGCATCGGCGGCCTCATTGCGGGTCTTGAATAACCGCATAGTCCACAAATATTTATCGATACGTACGCTTTCCATAATTATTTTACGATTTCAAAAATAGTCTTTGATTATTCTTGGTTGGTATTTCGGTTTTTGATGGCATTATAGCCAATAGGATTGCGGGGCTTATCTATTGCCCTGTTTTTTGATTGTATTTCGGCTAACGCTTCATTGATAAGTTCAAGTTGCATGCGGGTATCTTCGTTAATATCGTTATAATCTTCAAAAACTTCTTCGATGTATTTCTTCAACTCTTTAACCTCTTTTTGTAACTCCTTTGTTTTATAGATAGGCGAATTAAGTATAAGTTGGTACACAGCCACAAAAGCACGCATAATTATAATATTTGTAGCTACAGCAATAGGCGAACGCAAAACACCTGACAGCATGGCTACCCCCTCTTGGGTAAAAGCTAACGGCAAGATATAACTGTGCTTTATATTTTGAGGCAACTGGCCGCAATTTGCGACCAGTTCGTTCCATTCTTGTTTTGTTAGTTGAAACATAAAATCGTCGGGGAAACGCTCTATATTGCGTTTTACTTGCTCTTTAAGGCGCTTTGTTGAGACATCATACATCTCAGCCAAATCAAAGTCCAACATTACTTTTACACCCCTTATTTCATAAATTTTATTTTGAATAATTGATAATTCCATGATTCGGATATTTTTCACAAAGATACAATTTTAACATTAAAAGTAAAATCGTACGCCATTTTATTTAAGATGGGCTTTTAGCTTATGCCAATAAAAAATCCCGCTACTACAAATGAAAAGCGGGATTTTTCTAAACACTTTAAACCTATGAAAAAAGAACGAAACAGACTAATTATATCCAGTTTTTTATATCCTCAATTACAGTAGATGTTCCGCCAATGCCGAAATTTTCTACCAATACCTTCGTCACATTCGGAGAAAGAAAGGCGGGCAATGTGGGGCCAAGGTGAATGTTTTTAATGCCGAGGCTCAATAAAGCTAACAGTACAATCACAGCCTTTTGTTCGTACCAGGCGATGTTGTAAACAATAGGAAGCTCGTTTACGTTTTCTAATCCGAAAGCTTCTTTGAGTGCCAGGGCAATCACTACCAACGAATAACTGTCGTTGCATTGTCCGGCATCCAGCACGCGGGGAATGCCGCCGATATCGCCCAAGGGAAGTTTATTGTAGCGGTATTTGGCGCAACCGGCTGTCAAGATTACTGTGTCTTTTGGTAAAGCCGAAGCAAAATCCGTGTAGTATTCGCGCGATTTCATTCGTCCATCGCAGCCTGCCATAACAATAAACTTTTTAATTGCGCCCGATTTTACAGCATCCACCACCTTATCGGCCAAGGCTAACACTTGATTATGGGCAAAGCCTCCGATGATTTCTCCTTTTTCAATTTCTTTCGGAGGAAGGCATTTTTTTGCATGTTCAATTAATGCCGAAAAATCTTTCGGTTTTCCATCTTTGCGGGCCGGAATGTGCTTGGCTCCTGCAAGTCCTGCCGAGCCGGTAGTATAAATCCGGTTGGTATATGTCGCCGATTTCAAAGGCGGAACAAGGCAGTTGGTGGTGAACAAAATCACGCCGTTGAACGATTCAAACTCCTCGCGTTGTTTCCACCAGGCATTGCCGTAATTACCGATAAAATGCGGATATTTCTTGAAGGCCGGATAGTAATGGGCCGGCAACATCTCGCTGTGCGTGTAAATGTCCACGCCGGTGCCGGCAGTTTGCTCAAGCAATTCTTCCATATCTTTCAAGTCGTGTCCGCTGATAAGGATACCCGGATTGCTGCTCACACCGATATTCACCTTAGTGATTTCTGGATTGCCGAAAAAAGTTGTATTGGCCTTGTCGAGCAATGCCATTGCCTTTACGCCGCACTCGCCCATACCTAAGGCAAGTCCTGTCAGTTCGTCAGCGGATATATCCTTTCGGCTGATTTTGGACAAGGCATTTTCAATCATAGCGTAAATAGCTTCATCCTCGTAGCCTAAGTTCAGCGCGTGTTCCGCGTATGCGGCAGCGCCCTTAATTCCATAAGCAACCAATTGTTTCAACGAACGAATGTCTTCATTGATTTCAGTCATAATGCCCACTTCTGCGGCTTTCTTTTCATAGTCCGAAGAATGAATAAAAAAGTTTACTTCATCGCAGTTGGGCAATACGATACTGTGTTTTTTGGCAATTTTAATTAAATCGGTTTTCATCGCCAATGCACTTTCTATACGTTCTTTAATTGCATTGTCGTCGAAGTTGGCATTAGTGATGGTGCAGAAGAGTGCATCCAACAACTGACGACTTATACGAATATCCGCCATTCCTTTTTCACGTAACGCGCTGTTCACAATAGCTTCGCCGCGAGTTACGTATAATAATAAATCCATTAGCGCTGCCGTTTGCGGTTCTTTTCCGCATACGCCTTTAATAGTGCAGCCTTTCCCTTGTGCCGTTTCCTGGCACTGATAACAAAACATTTCCATAATATTGATTTTTTTTGTGAATTGAGAATATTTTTAAATCAGGTTCTCGCTGACAATTTCGCCCTTTGTCGAAAGCCTGATTATTTTTACCGGAATATCCCGTTGGGCTTGTTGGCGGGCCTTTTCGGCAATCCACACCAATCCGTTACAGCATGGTACTTCCATGATGAGTACTGTCAATGTGTGAAGTTGCGCCGCATCAATCATTCCCGCAAGTTTATCCACATATAGTTGTGACTGGCCGTCAAGTTTCGGGCAGGCGATGGCTAACATTTTCCCTTTTAGGAAACGACTGTGAAATTCTCCGCTGACGAATGCCGTACAATCGGCTGCCAGCAGTAAATCGGCACCTTGCAGAAAGCCGGCCTGCGGATGCAGCAAGCGCAATTGCAAGGGAAACTGCCTGAGTTCGGAAGCCTGATCCTGCGGGGTTGAACTGCGTTTCATAACAGCTTCTTCGCTAAAAGGCGCTGCTTCCCGCTCTTCCAACGTGATAGCGCCAAGGGGACAATCACCGATACAGGCGCCCAAACCGTCGCAATATTGTTCGTTAACAATGACAGCTTTTCCGTCAACCAATTGCAAAGCGCCCTCGTGACATCCTGTAACACATTTTCCGCAACCGTTGCAAAGCTCTTTGTCAATTTTAATAATCGTCCGTTTCATAGTATAAATTTTTCACAAAGGTAAGGCGGTTTTTTATCTAAATCTGTCACAAATGTTACACTTAGATTTTTTTATGTTTTGTTAAATGGAAAATATGTACTATTTTTGTACGTAATTATGACATTAATTTGATACTATGGTACTACTGAATCCAAGTTCGAGCAATGATTTTTGGTTTGATGATAGGCGCAATATGGAAGAACTAAATCGAGCCATTGATGAACTTAAGGAAGGTAAGGCTAACCTCAAGGAACTTTCTGATGATGAGATAAAAGGATTATTTGCTGTATGAATTACCGTTTGAAATTCCACAAACGCTTTGTGGAGCATATCGAAATGCACAAAAAAGCAGGTAATAAAGTTCTTGTCAAGAAAGTAGAAACGCTTATTGTTGAGCTAAGGGAGCACCCACGTAGCGGAACAGGAAAACCGGAACAGTTCAAATATTTTTCTGAAGAGATTTGGTCTCGGCTCATTGATTTCAAACATCGCTTAGTCTATGAAATTGTCGAAGATGAGTTAATTGTTATAGCCATTTCTGCTTACGGACACTACGATGATAAATAGATGTATCATGAACTACGCACTCATCTCCAAAATCCCGCTTTTTCATTCGGTAGAAGAGAAAGAATTGGTGAAAATTTTCTCAGAATTAAATATTTTCGAAACCCGATTTGAAAAAGAAGTGCTACTTGCTTTGCAGGATGAGCCCTGCAATCGTCTGATTATCTTGCTTACCGGGAGCGTAAAAGCCGAAATGATCGACTCCTTGGGACGGGTAATCAAAGTAGAAGATGTTTTTGCTCCTAATCCTTTAGCTATCTTGTTTTTATTCGGGAAAAATAACCGTTTTCCTGTACAAATAATTGCCCGAGAAAATGTGAGCGCTTTGGTGATTTCGAAACAATCCATTCTTAGGATGTTGGGGATGAATCAGGTTTTGTTGAAAAATTATTTAGATATTTCCGCTGAATTTGCCTGGCGGCTTAGCCAAAAACTGCATTTTATGTCGTTCCGCACCATACGGCAAAAGTTGTCTATGTATATCCTCAAACTTTCGAAAGAAGTTCAATCCGATGAGGTGGAATTAGATAAAACCAAAAGCGACTTGGCTGAGTATTTCGGTGTTGCACGTCCCTCATTGGAACGGGAACTAAGCCTGATGCAACAGGAAGGGCTTATTAGTGTTGAAAAGAAAAAAATTAAAATCAAAAATAAGAACAAATTCAACAAGTTGACACTTGTTTAGCCATAATTAACAAATTTGGCAAAATTGAAATAAACTTTGTATATTTGCAGGCTAAATTAAAAAATAATGAAAAATACAGCGTTTACCCAATATCATGTTGATTTAAAGGCAAAAATGGTATCTTTTGCCGGCTATAACATGCCGATAGAGTATGTAGGTATTAATGAAGAACACCAAACTGTTCGCGAAAAAGTGGGCGTATTCGACGTCAGCCACATGGGCGAAGTGTGGGTGAAAGGGCCTAAGGCTTTGGCTTTTGTGCAACATGTTACTTCCAATGATGCTACGGTTTTAACACCTGGTAAGGTGCAATACTCTTGCTTTCCTAACGGGGAGGGCGGCATTGTTGATGACTTATTAGTGTATTGCATTGATGCTAAAACTTATCTATTAGTAATTAATGCTGCTAACACAAAAAAAGATTGGGATCATCTCCGCGCTGTAGCTCCCAAATTCGGCCTCATACCCGGAAAGGAACTCTACAATGCCTCGGATGAAATCTGCCAATTGGCTGTGCAAGGTCCCTTAGCGATGAAAGTCATGCAGAAAATTTGTGACCAGCCGGTTGAAGATATGGAATACTACACTTTCAAGAAATTGACGGTAGCCGGTATTCCCAACGCCATTCTTTCCATTACCGGTTATACAGGTTCGGGCGGGTGTGAAATTTATGTGGATAACAAAGATGGCGCTAAACTTTGGGAGGCGGTCTTTGCTGCTGGTGCAGAGTTCGGCATTAAACCTATAGGCCTCGGCGCTCGCGATACCCTGCGCCTCGAAATGGGCTTCTGTCTTTACGGAAACGATATCGACGACACTACCTCGCCCTTGGAGGCCGGCTTGGGCTGGATTACCAAATTCAGTGAAGCTAAAGGTGATTTTATAGACAAGGAATATTTACTGAAACAAAAAGCCGAAGGTTTAAGCCGTAAATTAGTCGGTTTCGAAATGGTTGATAAAGGCATTCCCCGTCACGGTTATGAGTTAACCGATGCTTTGGGCAATATAATCGGTGTAGTAACTTCCGGCACCATGTCGGCCATGCTGAAAATAGGCGTTGGCATGGGTTACGTGCAAACAGCCTTTTCAAAGGTTGATACCGAAATTTTTGTAAAAGTCCGTGATCGCCTGCTAAAAGCGAAGGTGGTGAAAACACCGTTCTATAAGAAATGAATAATGAACAATGAAGGGTACAAGGTATCAAGTATCAGGATGTGAGATATCAGATTATGAGATGTGAGACAATGAATAACAATTGAACAACTCGTAACTTGTAACTCGTCACCCGTCACAAAAAAATCGCTTAACGCTTCATGTCTAACGAATAAACAATTAAACAATACTATAATGAGCAAGAAAGAAAAAAAATTTATTACCTGCGACGGTAATTATGCAGCAGCGCACATTGCCTATATGTTTAGTGAGGTAGCGGCAATCTACCCCATTACTCCATCTTCAACGATGGCTGAGTACGTGGACGAATGGTCTGCCTACGGGAAGAAAAACCTCTGGGGAGAACCCGTAAAAGTAGTGGAAATGCAAAGCGAAGGCGGCGCTGCCGGCGCTGTACACGGATCCTTACAGGCTGGAGCGCTTACTACCACCTTTACCGCATCGCAGGGATTATTATTGATGGTGCCTAATATGTACAAAATTTCTGGCGAATTGTTGCCAGCAGTATTCCATGTGTCGGCACGCGCTGTAGCGGCGCAGGCCTTGTCAATCTTCGGCGACCATCAGGATGTGATGGCTACCCGCCAAACCGGCTTTGCCATGATGGCTTCCAGCGGCGTACAGGAAGTGATGGATTTGTCGGCCGTTGCCCATCTGTCGTCTTTGAAGTCGCGCGTTCCTTTCCTAAGCTTTTTCGACGGTTTCCGTACATCGCACGAGGTGCAAAAAGTTGAGGTGATTGATGCCGAAGACCTCAAAGGTATGGTGAGCGATAAAGCGCTGGTAGCTTTCCGTCATCGCGCTTTGAACCCCAATAAACCTGTTATTCGCGGCACAGCGCAAAATCCCGATGTCTACTTCCAATCTCGTGAGTCTGCAAATCCTTTCTATGATGTTGTTCCTGATATCGTAGCCCGTTATATGGGCGAAATCAGCGAGCTTACCGGCCGTCATTATTTGCCTTTTACGTACTATGGCGACCCGAAAGCCGAACGCATAATTATTGCTATGGGTTCTGTTTGCGATACCATCAAAGAAACTGTTGACCATCTCAATGCCAAAGGCGAAAAAGTGGGAGCAATCACCGTACATCTCTATCGTCCCTTCTCGGCTAAGTATTTCCTCCGTGTATTGCCAGCTACAGCTAAACGCATTGCAGTACTCGACCGCACGAAAGAGCCTGGCGCTAACGGCGAACCTTTGTATTTAGACGTGAAAGACGTACTCTATGGTCGTGACAATGCGCCGGTAGTAATAGGTGGCCGCTATGGCTTATCTTCAAAAGATACTACCCCCGCACAAATTATTTCTGTATTTGAAAACTTAGCGCTGAACGAACCGAAGAACGATTTTACCATAGGTATTATCGACGATGTGAGTTTTAAATCATTACCTCTGAAGCCGGAAATTAGTCTGGCTAAACCCGGCACTTACGAATCTAAATTCTATGGTTTAGGCTCCGATGGTACGGTTGGCGCCAATAAAAATACGATTAAAATTATCGGTGAAACAACTCCGAAATATTGTCAGGCCTACTTTGCTTACGACTCTAAGAAGTCAGGAGGATTTACCTGTTCCCACTTGCGTTTCGGCGACCATCCGATTATCTCGCCTTACTTGGTATCAACGCCCGACTTCGTAGCCTGTCACGTATTTGCTTACCTGCGTAAATATGATGTACTCAAGGGAATTAAAGCCGGTGGTACTTTCTTGCTGAATA
Organism: Prevotellaceae bacterium; assembly: GCA_031254635.1. Lineage (GTDB taxonomy): Bacteria > Bacteroidota > Bacteroidia > Bacteroidales > UBA932 > UBA932. The sequence continues at coordinate 12,075 of JAIRUB010000124.1, forward strand.
GTATGTATAATGTGGAAGATACCAAGAAATACCTGCCCGATTTTGTGAAACGTACCTTAGCCGAAAAGAAAATTAATTTCTATATCATTAATGCTACTGAAATTGCTGAAAAAATTGGTTTGGGCAATCGTACTAACACCATTCTGCAGTCGGCCTTCTTTAAAATTGCCAATGTAATTGATTATGCACAGGCAGTAAAAGAAATGAAGGATGCCATTGATGCAAGCTACGGTAGAAAGGGCGATGAGGTTGTGAAGATGAACTATGCTGCTGTGGATGCAGGCGAGTCATTTATGAAAATAGAAGTTCCGGCCGAATGGCTTTCGTTAAGCGGTAAATTCGAAGCCGAGACGCACCACCGCTTGGCTCCTGAGTGGGTGAAGCGTGTGGCCGATGTGGTAAATGCACAAACCGGCGATGACCTTCCGGTAAGCACTTTCGTAAACTACGAAGACGGCACTATGCCTTGCGGTTCTTCTGCGTATGAAAAACGCGGTATTGCTACCTATGTGCCCGAGTGGGTTCCGGCTAACTGTATCCAATGTAACCAATGTGCATACGTATGCCCTCATGCTGCTATCCGTCCATTTCTTTTAACTGATGAGGAACTGAAAGCAGTACCCGGCGGATTGGAAATCATTAAGGGTAACGGCTCGTTCAAAGATTATAATTTTAGGATGCAATTGAGCGCACTCGACTGTTCGGGTTGCGGCAACTGCGCCGATATTTGCCCGGCTAAAAACAAGGCTTTATTGATGAAATCGTTAGATAGTCAATTGGCCGAACAAAAACGCTACGACTATTTGCATACTAATGTGGGTTACAAAGACAATGTTCAGGATAAGAAACAAAATCTAAAAAACAGCCAATTTGCACAGCCACTCTTCGAATTTTCGGGCGCTTGTACAGGTTGCGGTGAAACGCCTTACATCAAAGCTATCACCCAGCTCTTCGGCGACCGTATGATGGTATCGAATGCTACCGGTTGTTCATCTATCTATGGTGGTTCGTATCCTTCTTCTCCTTATACTTGTAATAAGAATGGACAGGGACCAGCCTGGGCTAACTCTCTCTTTGAAGACAATGCCGAATACGGCTTTGGTATGCACTTGGGTTCCGAGCGCCTGCGCGACCGTTTGGCTAAATTGATGTTAGAAGGACAGGATTGCAAAGACTGTACTTCCGAGCAAAAAGTATTATTTGCAGAATGGATTAGCAACCGTGCCGATGCAGCTAAGACCCGCGAAATTGCTGGTAAATTGCTTCCATTGATAGAAAAATGCAACTGTGCTATCTGTAAAGAAATTTATATACTGCGCGATTATTTTGTGCCCCGCTCTCAGTGGATTTTTGGCGGCGACGGCTGGGCTTACGATATAGGCTATGGCGGATTAGACCACGTGCTGGCTTCGGGTGCAAATGTGAATGTGTTGGTAATGGATACCGAAGTCTATTCTAATACCGGCGGCCAATCATAAAAGGCTACGCCTACAGGCGCAGTGGCTAAATTTGCTACTTCCGGTAAGCGTATTCGCAAAAAAGATTTGGGCATGATGGCACTGAGCTATGGATATGTGTATGTAGCACAGGTGGCTATGGGCGCCAGCCAAACACAATTTTTCAATGCTTTGAAAGAAGCTGAAGCTTACGACGGCCCTTCATTGATTATTGCTTATTCTCCCTGCATCAATCACGGTTTGAAAGAAGGTATGGGCTTTACGCAAAAGGAAGAAAAATTAGCAGTAGAATGTGGCTACTGGCATAACTATCGTTACAATCCGCTATTGGAACAAGAAGGCAAGAACCCCTTCATTCTTGATAGCAAGGAACCCGACTGGAGCAAGTTCCAGGAGTTCCTAATGAATGAAGTGCGCTTCAGTTCATTGATGCTGACTTTCCCGAAAGAGGCTAAAGAGCTTTTTGTTTTAACGGAAGAAAACGCAAAATGGCGCTACAACACTTATAAGCGTATGGCAGCAACTTTGTAATATTCCTATGCTATTATTGTAGCTGTTGGATTTTCTTTGGGATTGTATTTTAATTAAAGATAAAAAATAGAAAAGATATGGAAGCAATTATTGTAGGTGCTGTTTTTTGTATTTTTGCTTTGGGCTTGTACATTTTTGACCACACAAAAGCGGGTAAAAAGTTTTTCAGTTCAATGCTTAGCAGAAAAAAAATAAAACCCGTTAAAAACGCCGATTTTAGACAGTTTTACTGCCAATTTGTTACCCATTATTCAATATCACAAATTGTGTGATATTGAAATTTTATCTCTTGTTAATTCAAACATAAAATCATTGATGCTGATTTTTCTTTAAATTAAATATTATGTTAGAACAAAAAATGAAAATTGCATTGAACCAGCAGGTTAATGCGGAATTATGGTCAAGTTATTTGTATTTATCCATGTCATACGATATGGGTGGCAAGGGTTACGAGGGTATGGCTTCTTGGTTTGCCGCACAAGCAAAGGAGGAATTTGAACATGCCGGTCGTTTTATGAAATTCATCGGGGAAAGAGAAGGAAAAGTTAAATTGATGCCGATTGAAGCCGTGAAACAAACCTGGGATACTCCCAAAGATGCTTTCGAAGACACCTTAAAGCATGAGAAAATCGTAACTGAAAAGATTCATAAGCTGATGGATATGGCTGTTGAATTGAAGGATTATGCTACGCAAAACATGTTGAAATGGTTTATTGACGAGCAGGTGGAAGAAGAAGATGCTGTGCGTAATATTCTAGAAAAGCTGCAAAGAATCGAAAGTAGCCCTGCCGGCTTGTATGCCTTGGACAAACAGCTTGGCAAGCGTGGAAATGATTGATAATTAAATAAAAAATGTCGGAACAAACCATTTGGCTTGCCTTCGGATTGACCATGTTAGTCGGACTTTCGACCGGCATCGGTAGTTTGATTGCTTTGATTGCCAAACGCACCAATACAAAATTTCTGTGCATCTCGCTGGGCTTATCGGCTGGAGTGATGCTCTATGTGTCGTTCATGGACTTAATCCCAATGGCAAAGGAAGAATTGCTGGCGCATTTTGGCGATAAAACGGGAATGCTGAGTTTATTGCTCGCATTTTTTGGCGGAATGGGGTTGATTATGCTGATTGACTTCTTGATACCTAAACCAAATAATCCGCACGAATTTCAAGACGTAGAGGATATGAAGAAGCCTAACGGCCGGCAAAAATCGCTGCACCGTACAGGTGTTTTCGTGGCCTTGGCGCTCGTTGCACATAATTTTCCCGAAGGCATTGCCGTATTCACTTCCGTAATGACTAACGGCCTTTCGGTAGCGATACCGATTACCCTTGCCATAGCTATACACAATATTCCAGAAGGGATAGCCGTATCGGTACCTATATATCATGCCACAGGCAACAAACGGAAAGCTTTTTGGCTCTCGTTCCTGTCGGGATTAGCCGAACCTTTAGGCGCATTGGTTGCCTTCCTTTTCCTGATGCCGTTCTGGTCTCCTATAATAAATGGAATAATCATGGCTGTCGTTGCAGGAATTATGGTGTACATTTCGTTGGACGAACTTTTGCCTACAGCCGAGAAATATGGCAAACACCACCTATCCATCTCAGGGCTTATTGCAGGGATGATTTTGATGGCTTTGAGTTCATTCCTGTTTATATAGCTTATTGTTTTTTATTTACTATCTTTGTAGTTTATATGTATTAAAACAGGTTTGCATGAATGTCGAAAAATTAGTTATTATTCCTACTTACAACGAGAAAGAAAATGCTGAAAAAATCATACGCAAGGTAATGTTGCTGAAGGGCGGCTTCCATGTGTTGGTTATTGATGATGGCTCGCCCGATGGCACTACGCAAATTGTAAAAGGCTTGCAACCTGAGTTTGAAAGTCGTTTGCATTTATTGGAACGCGAGGGGAAGCAAGGCCTGGGCACGGCTTATATTGTAGGTTTTAAGTGGGGATTAGAACATGGCTATACTTATATCTTCGAAATGGATGCTGATTTTTCGCATAATCCCGATGACCTTCTGCGCCTATATGCTGCTTGTGCCGATGGCGCCGATTTAGCTATAGGTTCGCGTTATTGTAGCGGAATAAGTGTGGTAAACTGGCCTCTCGGGCGGGTGTTGATGTCATATTTTGCTTCAAAATACGTTCAAATGGTGTTAAGAATGAAAATCTATGATACCACGGCAGGCTTCAAGTGCTATCGTAGTACGACATTGACAAAGATAGATTTCAACCGAATCAAAATGAAAGGTTACGGCTTCCAGATAGAGATGAAATATACCGCTCATAAATTAGGATTTAAAATTAAAGAAGTGCCTATTATTTTTATTGACCGTAAAGAAGGAAGTTCAAAAATGAGCGGCGGTATTTTCGGGGAAGCTTTCTGGGGCGTGTTAGGCCTGCGTTTCCGTAAAATCAGAGCAAAACAAGCCTAAGAAAGCTATCTATGAAGAAAATTATTACGAACTGCATCATCATTAACGAAGGAGAACGATTTGCCGGCGGCGTGGTTATTGAGGGGGAGCAAATACAATCGGTATTCAAGAGCAAGCCCGACTTCCCGTTGGAAGGCGAAATAATTGATGCCGGCGGGAAATGGCTAATCCCCGGAGTTATCGACGACCATGTGCATTTCCGGGAACCCGGCGCTACCCAAAAGGCCGATATCGCTTCGGAAAGCGCGGCGGCAGTAGCCGGAGGCGTTACTTCTTTTATGGATATGCCTAACAATACGCCGCCAACGGTGAACTTGTCGTTATTGGAAGAAAAATATGCACGGGCAGCTGAAGTTTCCTTAGCCAATTATTCCTTTTATCTCGGTGCCGATAATAGCAATACTAACGAAATAAAAAAAATAGACCCCCGCTATGTATGTGGCGTAAAACTGTTCATGGGCTCGTCAACCGGAAATATGTTGGTAGATGAACCTAAAATTCTGTCGGCCATTTTTGCTGAATCGCCTGTGATAATTGCCGTTCATTGCGAAGAGGGAAGCATTATCCGCCGCAATCTCGAACAGTTCAAACAGGAATATGACGACACTATTTCGGCTAAATTTCATCCTTTGATACGTAGCGAGGAGGCTTGCATCCGTTCTACAGCTAAAGCTATTGAACTGGCGTTAAGATACCGCAGCCGCCTGCATGTTTTACATCTGACCACCGCTAAAGAAATAGCGAACTTTCCTACGGAAACTTATATTTTCGGCGAAATCTGCGCACATCATCTATGGTTTTCTGACGATGACTATACTGTCTTAGGCAATCTCATCAAATGTAATCCGGCCATCAAAACAGTCGATGACCGGGAGGCCTTGCGCCGCGCCGTTCACAGCGGAAAGATTAGCGTAGTAGGTTCCGATCATGCACCTCATCTATGGGATGAAAAACAGCTACCTTACCTGCAAGCGCCATCGGGAATTCCTTTGGTGCAACATTCGCTTCAAGTCATGTTGGAATTGTGCAGGCATCATGTTTTTACTCCCGAACAGGTAGTAGAACGTATGTGCCACGGGCCGGCCAAGGCTTTTGGCATTCAGCAGCGCGGGTTCATCCGGGAAGGCTACTACGCCGATTTGGTATTAATTGAGCCCGATGCCAACATTACTATTGATAAAACGAATATCCTCTACAAATGCGGTTGGTCGCCTTTTGAGGACAACTCTTTTCACAGTCGCGTAACCCACACCTTCGTCAATGGTCATCTTGTCTGGAACGATGGCCAAATTGATGCAGGAAAAAAAGGCCAACGATTAATTTTTAAACGCAGTTTATAGCTATAATGAAACAACAGAATAATACGGGTACCTATTTAGGTGTTATTTTCTCCACCATCCTTTGGGGCTTGTCTTTTGTGTGGACTAACCAATTGCTGCGGGATGGCTTTCCTATGTACAGCCTTTTAATTTTAAGATTAGTCATTGCAGCAGTTCTATTGTTAATCGTGACATTGTTTACCGGAAAATTCAACAAAATACAATACAGCGATTTCAAATGGTTTCTACTCTTAGTCCTATGCGAACCGTTTTTTTATTTCATTGGCGAAACTTATGGCATTTTATATACCGATTCGGCCAGTATATCTTCTTTAATAGTTGCTACACTACCCATTTTCACTATGACTACCGCCTATCTAATATACAAGGAAAGATTTAGCAAAATCAATATTTTCGGCGTTATGTTCGCCCTTTTCGGTGTAGCCATTTCCTTGCTTAATGAGGATATGAAATTCACTGTTCATCCTTTTGGCATAACTATGCTGTTGTTGGCGCTACTCTCGGCAACCGGCTATTCCTTGGTGATAAAAAAGCTGAGCGAAAGATACAATCCTATTACTATAGTCATTGTGCAAAATTTTGCAGGAGCCTTGTTGTTTGTACCATTCGGATTATTTGAAACAACACAGTTAGCCAATTTTCATTTTAGCTTTGCCAGTCTATATCCATTAATTCTCTTAGCTATTTTCCCATCGGCTTTGGCCTTTTTAACCTATATTCACGCCGTAAAACGGATTGGCGTAGCCAAAGCAAGTATGTTTTGTACGGTTATCCCGATTGTCACCCTCTTGTTTGCAGCCATGATAGGGCAAGATAAACTTTATCAACGGAACATTATTGGAGTTATTATAGTGGTATTTGGGTTGGTATTGTCGCAGATGAGGAAGAGGGATTAAGTAACTAAAGATTAATGGTGCAGTGGGGAAACTGGAAATCATAAAGAGTAGGGAAAAATCAAATACACAATAGTTCATTCACAAACAGACATTTAAAACATGATATCTATTAATTCTCAATTATTTTAATTATCTTTGCAATCCACTTAAGAACGTTCATTTATAAATTTAATAACTATGAACACGCTACTTGAACGTTTTTTACGCTATGTATCGCATGATACACAATCGGACCCCAACTCGCCGGCTATCCCAAGTACTCAGGGACAATTGTCGTTTTTACAGCTATTAGACAAGGAACTCCGTGCAATGGGCCTGACAGCTACCTTGCACCAACAGCAATACCTCTGCGTACATATTTCGGACAATAACGGCAAAGACAGTCCAGCTATCGGCTTTCTGGCGCATGTCGATATCACTCCAGATGTTAGCAGCGCCAATATTTGTCCGCAAATAATTAAAAATTACGACGGCAATGACATTGTTTTAAACACTCCCTTAAAAATCGTCTTGCGTACGGACGATTTTCCACAGATTAAACAATATACAGGCCAAACCCTAATTACCACCGACGGCACTACCCTGTTGGGTGCTGACGATAAGGCAGGCGTGACTATTTTAATGGAGCTGGCACAACATTTAGCACTCCACCCTGAAATAAAACATGGCGATATTCGTTTGGCTTTTACTACTGATGAGGAAATAGGTCGCGGAACCGATGGTTTTGATATAGCTACCTTCGGTGCCAAATACGCCTATACAATAGACGGCGGGGCTATTGGTGAATTGGAATACGAAAATTTTAATGCTGCCATGGCAACGTTGTCTGTGAAAGGCTGTAATATGCACCCTGGCGAGGCCGGCAAAACATTCAAAAATGCCCTGCTTTTACTCGAAGAGTTCAATCGCAGGCTTCCTGCAGAGCAACGGCCCGAAACCACCACCGGCTACCAGGGGTTCCTCCTGCTCTCACAAATAAATGGTTCTGCCGATGCTGCCAAGGCTAAATACCTTATCCGCGATCATAGCCGCGAACTGTTTCAAGCCAAGAAAGATTTCTTGCATCAAATAGTCTTCGAACTTAATCAACAACACGGCAACAATATTTTTCAACTACAGATTGACGACCAATATTACAATATGCGGAGCAAGATTGAAAAGCACCCGATAGTAGTTGATAAGGCTATAGAGGCCTTGCTAAAAGCAGGCATTAATCCAATTATAAAACCTATCCGCGGCGGCACCGACGGTGCCCGGCTAAGCTATATGGGCCTCCCCTGCCCCAACCTCTTTACCGGAGGTCATAATTTTCACAGTATCTATGAGTACATTCCGCTGCAAAGTATGCACAAAGCGCTGGAAGTAGTTCTTAATATTGTGGAAAGTTATAATGAATAAATATAAATCCTCTGCCACTCCACGCAACTGGGACGAGACATTGAGGGAAATTCCCTTCGTGCGCTTGACTTTTGCCTTTCTGCTTGGTATAATATGGCAAGATGCCGGCACAGGCTTTGCTTTTCCTACCATAACAATAACATTGGCGCTTGGAGTACTGTTTGTAATTGCAGTCTTTCTTCCCTTTTCGCGTCACCCCCGCCATCAATGGCTCAATGGTGGAGTAGCTTTGCTGTTTTTATTTTCGTCTGGCAGCACTATTGTGCAAATGCAACCACAGGAAAGCCGGTTGCCGCAACAAGAAGATATTTATATAAAAGCTGTTGTTTGTGATGATATAAAAATAAGCGAGCGGTTTATTAAAGCACCGGTGGTAATTGTAGGCAGTGAGCAGTTAGCAGTCAGCAGTCAGCAGTGTGCGGAAGATAGTAGGCAGTCGGAAGTAGGCAGTAAGCATTACGTGATTTGTAGAGAGAAGTGCGTATTATATTTAGAGAAGGATAGCTGTTCTCTTTCTCCGCAATTGGGTGATAGCATTTTTGCTAAAATTAGGCTGCTACCAATTGCTGCGCCACAGCATCCAGGGGAGTTCAATTATAAGACTTATATGCGGCGAAGAGGTGTTTTCAGCACCGCCTTTGTGCGCGCACACCAGTACATTGTAGAACCAAGCCCTCCAAGCTGGAAACATCTGCCAGCGCGGCTGCGGGCCAAGGCCGAAAGCGTATATGAAAATACAGGTCTCTCGGGCGACGAATTGGCCATTATCCAAGCCCTTTGTTTAGGCGACAAAAAAGATATAGACGCCGATTTAAGAGCCTCCTACTCAGCCACCGGCGCCGCACATATCTTAGCAGTGTCGGGACTGCA
>JAIRUB010000158.1 GCA_031254635.1 Prevotellaceae bacterium
TTTTTATCTAGTTTTTTATCTCCCAGAGGAGGGAGTTGTTATTGGTTCTTTCTCCCACTAAATATTTTTTCGTTCCCTGCGTCGATTATCCTTCGAAAATTATCACTAATCCCATAATAATCCACAACATCAACCCTGAAAGACAAATCGCTTTCCATAAAATCGTTTTTTATTTCATCAATAATGAAAAGTATAAACTAAATATGCGCAAAAGTTATAAATAGAAAGTGCACAAATCTGCGCACTTTCTATTTATAATAAATGGTCAAAAACTATCCTGCAAATCACAACCAATATTAAGGGTCTTGAGCAGATTGATACGTGGTCGCTATTAATTATGTTCTTAACAGGGTCGAGGTGTCCCCGGCAAGTGGTGATATGGGTAACAGAGTTAACCATGATGATAGGTTAGAAAGCGCAGAGTTCTGTACTACTGCCCTTGACCTTCGCCCTTGACCTTCGCCCTTGACCTTCGCAGAGCCCCCCTTCCGAAGACTTGAAAGGCGTAGAATTTCAAGTCTTCGGAAGGGGGGCGGCGCGGCAACAGCGCAGGCGTAGCTAATAAAAGACCAAAAAGATGCATTTTGATTGTCATAATACTGACTGGGATAATTGCTTGAAAATCCGCTAGATATGTGAGGGTGGATTTTGGAATATCTGCCCAACCCAACAAAACTGTTAATGATTATTACATTGAGCGTAGCGTTGGCATGGTTGATTGTTGTTAGATAAGCCGCCTGATTCTGAGCAAGCTGACTAAATATGAGCGGAGCCGTTAATTTGTACCGGAAGGGGTGATTTAAATGAACTACAACATAATTAATAAATAAAAATAGGGCTAAAATTGCTTTTGTTTTTTATCACAAAAGATCCCTTGAAGCGAAACATTCAATTAAAACAGATATAATAATGCTTGTTAAAAAATATGAAAGCAGGTGTTATTATGAGAAAAGATGTAGCAAAATCAATATCAAAATTACAAGGAGAGGAACTTGGAATGATTAACAAGAGCGAGATGGCACGGAGAATGGGATGTAGCAGGCGCACCGTTGAGAGGTATATTAAACACGAAGAAAACCCCGAAGACAAGAAAATTCCGACAGCAAGGCCTTCGTTAATGGATGGTTTTAAGGAAACAGCAAATGAAAAAGTTGACAAATACGGTGCATCAGCAATGGCGGTGTACAAGTTCATAAAAAAGAAAGGGTACATGGGCAAATATTGTACAGTAGCAAATTATGTTAAGACCCATAAAGCAAATGCTCAAAAAAAGGCGACTATACGCTTTGAAACCAGCCCTGGTTTACAGGCACAGACCGATTGGAAGGAAAGTGTTAAAATGACAAATCGGCAAGGGGAAGAGTTTTTAGTAAATATATTCCTTACTGTATTAGGTTATTCAAGGCTCAAATATGTAAAACTTACGGTTGACCGGACACAGAAGACATTATTTAGCTGCATCATAGGGCTACTGGCATTTTACGGCGGCGTGCCCCACGAAATTCTTTTTGACAATATGTCCACTGTGGTAGATCGTAGTAAAACCACTTTCAAGCAGGTCGTTATTAATGATACTTTTAAGTATTTTGCGGACGATGCCGGCTTCGAGCCGATTACATGTAGGCCGTACCGCGCGAAAACGAAGGGCAAGGTTGAATCTCTGGCCAAACTTGTTGAAAGACTTAGGGTTTACAATGAGGAATTTGACACATTTGAAGAGCTTGAAGCGATTATGCGTGAGTTTATGGAGGAAGTTAACAACGAAAGCTCACAAGCTACCGGCGAGATCCCAAATGAACGCTTTAAACGGGAAAAAGAATATTTACGCCCACTTCCATGCATGCATCTTTTGTCATCGTATATCTCCCACTACAAAGAATACAAAGTTTCGAAAGAATCCATGATCAATTACAAGGGATGCAAATATTCTGTCCCAACATATTATATCGGAAAAAGTCTCCATGTGATAGAGACAGATGAGGAAATCAAGATTTATTATGACGAAGACATAATATCAAGGTTTACGATTTCCGAAAAAAGGCTCAACTACAAAACAGAACATGTCCGCGAGATTCTGGCTTCAGATGCGCTGTCTCATCTTAACGTTTATGAAATAGACAGTTTTATTCAAAACAATCTGTCCACGATGGACATCTTGTTAGATTAAGGGAGGGATTTAAATGTATCAAGAATTGCTTAACAATATTGCAGCACTAAAGCTCGAAAAAATTTACTCATATTTGCCGAATTATTTGGATTCCATCGCTAAATCGGATGTTTCATTAGTCGACGCTATGCTTCACCTTACGGAAAAAGAAATGATATTCAGACATGAAAGGGCTTCAAAATCTCAAATTGCTGTTTCGGGGTTCCCTTTTGTGAAAACGCTAAAAGATTTTGATTTTGACTATCAGCCTTCAGTGCATAAACCTCAAATGGACGATTTTTGTAGCCTCCGATTTATGGGCAATGCTGAAAATTTATTGTTTTACGGTCCGTCAGGGGTTGGGAAAACACATCTTGCCATCGCCATCGGTGTCGCTGCCGCATCTTCGCGGCAAATAACTTACTTTATTTCTTGCCATGACCTTATTATCCAGCTAAATAAAGCGCATACCGAGAACAGGCTTGAACAGAGGTTAAAGCATTTCGCGAAGTATAAACTCTTGATTATTGATGAGGTCGGATACCTTCCTATCGATAAGCAAGGGGCAAACCTTTTCTTTCAGCTTATAGCAAAACGGTATGAAAAAAACTCGACGATCGTTACTACAAACCAGCCTTTTAGTAAATGGACTGAAACCTTCAATTCAGGGGCTATAGCGAACGCCATACTTGATCGGCTTTTGCATCATTCACACATTATCAAAATTACTGGTCCGTCATACAGGCTTAAGGGTGTTTATGATATATTGAATGATTCAGACCATTCAAAGGAACCACTGTAGAAGAAACAATTAGCAAATTGGCGAAGGCTTTGGGACTGCTTAGTGAAGTCTACTGAAAAGTCGACTGTCCGAGCACACTGGCACTATTTTTTTGACTTGAAATTAAAGCTTCTTGATTGGTGGAAGCAAAGCTAAATCATTATAAAAAATGGCACTTTTTCATTATAACTTTTGCTTATTTTGTTTTTATAACTTTTGCGCATTTTCCTATTGACATTTACACCAATAACAACACATCCGACTTTTCCATCTCCAACGACAACCAAATCAAGGTCGCTTGTTTCTTCGTGGTTCCCTTTATAGCGAGAACCGAAAGCCAGCACATCGCAATTCGGTATATGCCTCTTGATAATATCAAGAATAATGTCCAATTCTTTAGGGCTAACCGCTATCATCTGCGTTCTTCCAATCTCTGCAAAAAATCTACT
>JAIRUB010000169.1 GCA_031254635.1 Prevotellaceae bacterium
CGTTATTGGCGACCCACAATAAAAGCACTTTTTTTATTCATAACCTTTGACTTTGTGCAAAGATAGTGTTTATCGGAAATACAGAAGTTTTCAGCCTGAAATTTGACCTATAAGTCTAATTGTTAGTTTAAAGGTTTCGTGTTTCGGGATATGAAAATTGTGGTTCAGACAACGCATTAAACCGCAATTTCCCCCGTCCTTTGATAAAGAAATCCCACACAATGCTGCGTCTGTAAATTCCTGTAACGGAAATAGTCGGAGGTTGTGGTCTAATACTTAATTTGCGCCGGTTTCGCAAAAAATGGAAATACGCACGACAAACCGCCGAAAAGAAAGAAAATTTTCCGCTAAATAAATATACTATAGCCGAGAAACTGTCTAAAATAAATCGTATAAAAAAGATAAAAAACCGTTTCGAGCGCGGTATATTTTTGTAAAGCATGTACAAGCTATTGCGATAGTTGAAATACAGTTTACGCGGATTATTGTTTGATAAAGTGCCTCCTCCTATATGGTATACTACCGAAGCGGGCTCGCACATTACCTTGTATCCGGCAATCTGTACGCGCCAGCAAAAATCAATTTCTTCCATGTGGGCAAAAAAGAGCTCGTCGAAGCCATCCAATTCGTGAAAAAGCGGTGCTCGCACCATCAAACAGGCACCGGTAGCCCAAAAAATCTCCTGCCGTTCATCGTATTGCCCCTTGTCTTCTTCGATATAGGAGAGAATCCGTCCCCGGCAAAAGGGAAAGCCAAAACGGTCGATAAACCCACCGGCAGCTCCCGCATATTCAAATGATTGCGGTTTATTATAAGCCTTGATTTTAGGCATACAGACACCTACTTTTACCTCGTTGTCCATCAGTTTTACCAAGGACGCTAACCAGCCGGACGAAACTGCTACATCGGAATTTAACAAGACATAATAATCTGCTTTTATATGCTGTAAACCAATATTGTAACCTCCGGTATAACCATGATTTTGAGCCAAACAAATTAATTGTATTTCCGGATAATTTTTAGTAACAAAATCGCAGGAATCATCGGTAGAGCCATTATCAACCACCATGAACGACACGCCCGGCTGAGCAGTATGCTCCAGCAATGGTGCAAGGAATTTTTCTAAAAAAGCCCGACCATTCCAATTTAATATAACAATAGCTACAGTAGCCAATTTTATCGCATTTCGTCAACAAATGTACTCTAAAAACCGGATTTTAGCAAATTTTTGTATATCTTTGTAAGTTATTTTAATATACATACAAATTGATGAATACTGCTGAAAATAAAATAATAAACTGTCATAGAGGATATACCGTAAAACAAAACGCGCAAAAAGAATATATTTATACTCCAAAAGACGGTTGCTGCAAACTACAGGTTTTTAATTGGCTCAGCGATTTGCCGGCTAACCGGATATATGACCTTTTTGAAGTGCGTTTTAAGAATACCCATAAGGGTTTTTACCGTAATGTGAATAGTTTGCCCTTGGGAAAGGGTGATATTATTGCCGTGGAGGCTGCTTCCGGACACGACATTGGTATTGTGAGTTGCGGCGGCCCTTTGGTAGAAATACAAATCCGCCATAGCCGGATAAAACCCGACTACGAATTTAGAAAGATTTACCGCAAGGCAAAACCTGCTGATATCGAAAAGTGGCAGGAGGCCATTGCCCGCGAACACGGCATAATGATTAGAAGCCGGCAAATTGCCGCTGAACTTAATCTCAACATGAAAATCGGTGACGTGGAATTTCAGGGCGACGGCACGAAGGCTATTTTCTATTACATTGCCGATGAACGAGTTGATTTTCGCGAATTAATCAAAATTTTTGCTGAAGAATTCCATATAAGAATTGAAATGCGACAAATCGGCGCACGGCAGGAGGCCGGACTTATAGGCGGAATTGGCGTTTGCGGCCGCGAACTGTGCTGTGCACAATGGATTTCCGAATTTATGTCGGTAAACACCAACGCTGCCCGCGTACAAGAATTGTCGCTCAATCCACAGAAATTAGCCGGACAATGCAGTAAACTCAAATGCTGCCTCAACTATGAAGCGGCTGTGTATATTGATGTGCAAAAAGGTTTTCCGGAAGTAAAAAATCCGCTCGAAACCCTTGAAGGGACAGCCTACTGGCAAAAAACAGATGTTTTAAAAGGCTTGATGTGGTTTAGTTTCGACCCTCATGCGCCGGTTAACCTCACAGCCATGCCGGTAGAACGTGTGAAGGAAGTTATTGAGTTGAACCGACAAGGCAAGAAACCCGATAATTTAGTCGATGAGGATAGTATTCCTTCTATCACTGCTACCGATTTTATCAGCTCAGCAGGCGAAGACAGTATTACCCGTTTCGACAAAGGCATAAAGAAACATAAACAGCGCCACATTAAGGGTTACCGTAGAGAAAACCAGCAGCGAGACCAAAGGCCGAGGAACAATGAAACCCGTCCTGAGGAACAGCACAGTTCCAAAGAACCACAGGCTGTTCAAGCAGTGCAGGGGCAATCGCAGGAGCGGGAGCAACCACAACAACATGGAAGGCAACACCGTCGTCACCACTATCATCGCCGCGATAATCGGGGAGAAAACAAGCATAATAACCACAATAAAGGGAACAACGATGCAAAGGCTTAGCTTTCATCTTCTGCCTTACGCTTTCGTGTTTTTACTCGTATCTTGCCAAAATAGGGCTTTGTTTGAACAAAATCTCGATATCCCGAACAGTGCATGGTTAAAAAATACCTTGACACACATAACTATTTCCACGCCAATAGACAGCACCGCCGACTATTACCGGTTGGTGATTAATCTTCGCAATACTGAAGATTATGCTTATCGTAATATCTTCTTTTTTATTACTGCAACTGCTCCTGACGGCGCCAGTTTACGCGATACGGTGCAATACGAATTAGCCAATGAGCGCGGCAAATGGTTGGGCAAGGTTGGTAAATATTGGATTGACCACCGCCTGCTTTATCGTTCCCGCATACGCTTTCCGCAACAAGGCGACTACCGGTTCAGCATACAACACGGCATGCGCGCCGACACTCTGCAAG
>JAIRUB010000170.1 GCA_031254635.1 Prevotellaceae bacterium
ACGAGGTAAAGAGATTATGAAACTCGGAATAAAGGCCAATGACGCGCTCCATATCGCTTGCGCGATAGAGCGAAAATGCGAATATTTTATCACCACGGATAAGGGATTAACAAACAAAATTGTTGATGGGATTGAAATAAAGAATCCGATTGATTTTATTAGCGAAATGGAGGAATCGAAATGAAAACGGATACCGTCATACGCCTTGAAGCGATGGACGCTCTGCTTGCTGCGCTCGGCTCTGTTGACGCTGAACGCTTTATCTGCATGATTAAGCGCGACACTTTTAACTATACTGAATGGCGGCGCGATTTGTGGAAAGGCAAGACCATTGATGAAATCTACGATGAAGCGGCAGCTCAATATGAAAACGCCTGACATCATCATGAAGAAATCAAAGGGTAATAACAGTTTGAATTAAACTTACTTAAATATGTCTAATACTGATCATATGAACAATATGTTATAAATAACTATTATTGACATATTTTAGTATGAATAGTATAATATTGGCATGAATAAATTGTTGACAATAAGCGAAGCGTCAAAAGAATTAGGCGTTTCAGTATCCACACTGCGAAGATGGGATAAATCCGGTGTACTAACGCCAGAAAAAACGGCGTCAGGGCATCGTAGATATGATGTATCCAAGTTGAAGCCGAATTCATTCCGCCCGGCTGAAATAATTGATCGGAAAACAATTGCCTATGCCCGCGTATCGGGCCAGGATCAAAAAAACGATCTTGAACGGCAAAAACAGGTGTTGGAACTATATTGCGCTAAACAGGGTTGGGTATACGAAGTAGTCAGTGATTTAGGTTCCGGCATGAATTATCACAAAAAGGGCCTGAAGAAATTAATAAACGAAATTATGAGTGGGAAAATCGGGCGCATCGTCATAACGCATAAAGATAGGCTGCTACGTTTTGGCGCCGAGTTGGTTTTTGCCATATGCGAAGCGAAAAATGTGGAAGTGGTAATTCTAAACCAGGGTGAGGACACTACGTTTGAAGAAGATTTAGCGAAAGACGTGCTGGAAATTATTACGGTTTTCTCAGCGCGTTTATATGGTTCAAGGAGTCGAAAAAACAAGAAGCTATTGGAAAGTGTAGTAAAAGCTGTAACGGGGGATGAAAAAAATGATTCTCGCACATAAAATACAGCTTGACCCAAATAATAGCCAAAAGCATTACTTTGCAAAAGCGGCGGGTACAGCCAGATTTGCATATAATTGGGCTTTGGAAGAATGGGGGAGACAATATAGCGTCGGGTTTAAAGTGACTGAAAGCAGCCTGCGAAGGCAATTGAATGCGATCAAACACGAAAAATACCCCTGGATGCTGGAAGTGACTAAATGCGCCGCGCAATTAGCCATCATGAACCTTGGACGTGCGTTTGCCAATTACTTCAATAAATTATCGGACTACCCGCAATACCATAAAAAATGGCGGCACGACAGCTTTGGCATTTCAAACGATCAGTTTAAAATAGACGGCAGGAAAATATGCATACCGAAGCTTGGCTGGGTAAGGATGACGGAAGAGTTGCGCTTTGCAGGTAAAATCATGGGGGCTGTGGTGAGCCGCACAGCCGGTAAATGGTTTGTATCCGTGCAGGTTGTATTGCCTGAAGCAGAGCCGATCCATCAGCATCACAACATAGACAGCGCGGTAGGAATAGATTTGGGAGTGCAAAACCTGGCGGTTCTATCAAACGGGGCGAAGGTTGCCGGCGCAAAAGCATATAAAGCTTTAAGGCCCCGGATTCGCCGTTTAAGCAAGTCGTTATCAAGGAAAACCGGCGGGAGGAAAGGGGAATGCAAGTCAAAAAATTATATCAGGGCGCAAATAAAACTGGCTGGGCTGCATGCGCGGATAGCAAATATCCGTAAAGACGAAACACATAAGCTAACCTCAATGATAACAAAGAATTATTCAATTATTGGGATCGAAAAATTAAACATAGCAGGCATGCTAAAAAACCATCGCCTGGCCCGTTCCATATCTGATATGAGTTTTTTTGAATTCCGCCGCCAAATCGAATATAAATCAAAAATGACAGGCAGCAAATTGAATATAGCCGATTGGCATTATCCATCCAGTAAGTTATGTTCGACATGCGGTTATAAAATGGAAGGTGATTTACCGCTATCGATCAGGGAATGGGAATGCCCAATATGTAAATCACACCATGACAGGGATATAAACGCTGCAATAAACCTAAAAAACAACGCCGTGAGTTACACGGTGTCAGCCTGTGGAGAGTTAGTGTCAGTAACCACCTCAACGAAGCAGGAACTCAGTAATCAATCTGGATAGATTTAGATATCTATGATTAGTTTTGATTATAAATGAGATAACGGTTCTCATGCAAATACAATGTCAATGGCTTAATTAATTAAATTATTCTGATAAACAGGTTTCTTCTAGTCGAGTGTTTAGGCAGTATCGGGCGGTAGTAAGCCGTTTAGAATAACTGAGTTGTTACTTACCTCAGTGATTATTATTTTATAATTTCACCAATTGGTTGGGTTGTCTCATCAAACACGACTCTACTAAACGATAATACTACTATGTCTTGTGTTTATTCGAATGGTATCTACGGGTATAGTTTTTTATTTACATTAGAATCTCTTGTTAATTAATTCAACCTACCAATTAATGGTAAAT